>CAIRMK010000032.1 GCA_903879645.1 uncultured Bacteroidota bacterium | reverse complement strand
CTTTAGTCAATTCTTTCGAAAGACCTGCATCCATACCCGGAATGATTCTGTCCATAAATTCTACTACAGAAACCTCAGCACCAAGACGAAGATATACTTGTCCTAATTCGATACCAATAACGCCTCCACCAATAATCACTAAATGTTTAGGAACTTCTGGTAATTTTAATGCTTCTGTTGAAGTAATAACTCGTTCTTTATCTAATTTAATAAATGGTAAACTCGATGGTTTAGAACCGGTAGCAATAATAATATTTTTAGCTTCAATGGTTTCTGAAGTTCCGTCTGCTTTGGCAATAGCCACATGAGTAGCATCTACAAACGAACCTAATCCTTCAAAAACAGTAACTTTATTTTTGTCCATTAAGAACTTAACGCCACCACTAGTTTGGTCAACAACCGCTTGTTTGCGGGCAATCATTTTTTCTAAATTCACTTTTACTTTTCCTGAAACTTCAATTCCATGGTCGGCAAAATGTTGCAATTCTTCATAATGATGTGAAGAAGACAACAACGCTTTTGATGGGATACAACCTACATTAAGGCAAGTTCCTCCAAGGGTAGAGTATTTTTCTATGATTGCGGTTTTAAAACCTAATTGGGCACAACGAATAGCTGAAACATATCCGCCTGGTCCCGAACCTATGATGACTACGTCAAATGAACTCATATTATATTGATTTGTGTGTTTTTATAAAATGTTGCACAAATTTACAAATTAAATTACAATAGCAATGTCAAAAATCTAAGACAATTTATAAAGAACTTCATCTTTATTTAAGACTCTACTACTAATCAAATGAAATCAATAGTGGTTACTACTGTTACCTGCACTAAAACAATTGTTTTAGCATTGGTTACTGCTACTACCTATATAGAAACAATTGTTTTAGAGTTGGATACTGCAGTAACTTGTCTTAAAAAAATTTAAAATATGTTAGGTGATGTAGTGATTTTTAATAAAAATTTCAAGACCCATTGCATCCAAATTTAACCGTAATTATTCCTTGATTATAGTCGCAGTTGAGAAAGCACAAAAATGGCCGGAACCCTTGCTATACAAAGAAAACGTTTTCGTAGATTTATTTTTTTTATGACAATTATCAGTTTAATTGAGTGCCTAAAATTGGAACTTTGAAGTACAAAATTGAACCAATAAATAATTAAAATATAATTAAAAACTTTTCATCATGAAAAACATTAAAGTCATTCAGGAACTACACAATTTAGGAATCACTGGGTATCATGAAGTAGTTTACAATCCTACTTATGAAGAATTATTTCAAGCAGAAACTTCACATTTTAGAAAAGGATATGAAAAAGGAGCCGTTACCGACTCTGGTGCAGTTGCTGTAAAAACAGGAGTATTCACTGGGCGTTCTCCTAAAGATAGATATATTGTAAAAGACGATATCACCAAAGATACTATTTATTGGGATGATAAAGTTAATTTCCCCACTACTCATGAAGTATGGAGCGAATTGAAACATTTAGTTTTAAAACAACTTTCTGCTTCTAAAAAATTATATGTAGTTGATGCATTCTGCGGAACTAACAAAGACACTCGATTGAAAGTACGTTTTGTAATGGAAGTAGCGTGGCAAGCACACTTTGTAACCAATATGTTCATTCGTCCTTCT
>CAIRMK010000031.1 GCA_903879645.1 uncultured Bacteroidota bacterium | reverse complement strand
GAAAAATGGCTCCAAAATATAGAAACAGCTTTATCTTTTGGTATACCTCACATTTCAAGCTATGCATTAACAGTTGAACCCAAAACCGCGTTGCACAATTTTATTCAAAAAGCAATTATTCCGCAACCTGATGATGAAGTAGCGTCAATACATTTTGATTTATTGGTTGAAAAACTGGAAGAAAATGGGTTTATTCATTATGAATTGTCCAATTTTGGAAAAGAAGGTTATTTTTCAAAAAATAATTCTGCTTATTGGTTAGGAAAAAAATATATTGGAATTGGACCTTCGGCACACAGTTATGATGGAACGCAACGTGGATGGAATGTATCGAATAATTCACTTTATTTAAAGTCAATTCGAGAAGATAAATTACCAATTGAAACCGAAATTTTAACCAAAACAGACCAATATAACGAATATATTATGATAGGTTTGCGAACTATCTGGGGAATTTCTTTAGCAAGAATTGAAACAGAATTTGGCATCAGTTATCTAGAACACCTAAATCGTCAAGCAGCGTATTATATTGAAGAGCATTTGCTTTTTATTGATGGAAACATTTTAAGAACTACCAAAAAAGGGAAGTTTTTGAGTGATGGAATTGCTTCCGATTTATTTTTATTAAATTTGGAATAAATAATAACTGGGAGATTTTCGTGAAATCCGAGTTAGAATTTGTGTAAAATCAGCGTTTCATTATGATTGCAATTATTGAAAATAAGTATAAAATCGATTTATCAACCCCAATTGATATTTCAATTCCATTATCGAATACTGAGGCCAACCCAATTGCCTGGTATATTGAAAAACCTGAAATTGAACCTGTAAAATTTGGAGATTGGGTTGGAAAAGTGTCCGAAGGGAGCTCTACCAACTTCAACAATATCTTTTTTAATCCTCATGGACACGGCACTCATACGGAATGTTTGGGACATATTACAAATGAATTTTATTCCATCAATCAATGTTTGAAACATTTTTTCTTTACTGCTGAATTGATTTCCATTACTCCCGAAAAAATCGATGATGATTTCGTTATTACGCTCGAAAGTATTTCTATGGCGCTTGGAAAAGTAAAAAATAGTCCGAAAGAAGCCATTGTAATTCGGACATTACCCAATCCAGATTGTAAAAAAAGTAAAAAGTATTCCAACACCAATCCGCCTTATCTAAGTGAAGAGGCAGCAACATACCTTAGAGAAATTGGAATTCAGCATTTATTGATTGATTTGCCCAGTGTGGATAGGGAAGAGGACGAAGGAAAACTCCTGGCGCACAAAGCTTTCTGGAATGTTAAAGATGTAACGTATTTAAATGACGACGCGCGATTGCATTGCACCATCACCGAACTGATTTATGTAGGTAATTTGATCCCTGACGGAAGTTATATGCTTAATCTTCAAATTGCTTCGTTTGAAAATGACGCCTCGCCAAGCAAACCCATATTATTTAAGATTGATGCTATTTGATTTCTAATTTTCGAAGTTCAAAAAGCAACAATTGTTAATTAAAAAATCATTAATCCGATGATAACCGTATCGAAAGACAAAACAAAACTTGATGTTCCTTTCATTCAAAATTTCCTGAAAGACGTTTATTGGTCGGCTGGGCGCACTATGGAAGAAGTGCAAACGACGATTGACAGTTCTTTTTGCTTTGGAATTTATGAAAACGATAACCAAATTGGGTTTTGTCGCGTAATTACCGATTATGTTGTTTTTGCCTATGTGATGGATGTCTTTATTGATGAAAAACATCGAGGAAAAGGGTATTCATCGCTACTAATAAATGCTATGATGACTGAACCCGAATTACATCAAGTCAAAATATGGAGATTAGCTACCTCTGATGCTCATTTTTTATATAAGAAATTCGGGTTTTCTGCCTTAGCGCATCCCGAAAAGATGATGGAGAAAGTCATTTCATCCGTATAAAACAGTACAAACTCTCTTTTTTCAATTTTATTTTTCTATCCCTTTTAAAAGAACAAAAAACTCTTCTCTTAAAATTTGGTCCACTTTCTATCGATTTTGAAATTTCACCCTCTGAGCCTGAAAATTAAAATTGATAGAAATGCAATTTTTTTTATCTTTGAAAAACAGACAATAGAGGGCAATAAAGGAATGCAAAAAAAAAAAATATTTTATTGAGAAATGATCCCCAACAGTCGTGAATCTCCTATTTAATAGCTATGAATATTCAACAATTTTATGAATTTTGCCTTTCTAAAAAAGGAGTTACAGAGCATTTCCCTTTTGATGAGGATACTTTGGTTTTTAAAGTTGGTGGTAAGATGTTTTGTCTGTCTTCTTTGAAAGAATGGGAAAAAGGAACTCCTTCTTTAAACTTAAAATGCGATCCCGAACGAGCCGAAGAGCTTCGAGCGGAATACGAATCTGTGCATCCTGGATGGCACATGAGTAAAACGCATTGGAACACGGTAGATTTTAATGGCGATGTTTCAAATAAAATGATGTGTGAGTTAATCAATCATTCCTATGATTTGGTTTTTAAAAGTTTGTCTAAAAAAATGCAAGCGGAAGTTTTAAATAAGGAAAATTAGTCTAATTCATTAATACAAGTTATGGTCATAGTTTGGTTATGAAGTTCGCAATTCTGCATTGGTTTTAAGGGTGAAATTTCACCATAAGAATAAAACCCTGTCAACATCGTTTTGTTTCCAAATACTTCTGAAACAGCTTCTACTTCTTCTTCAATTCTGTTATTTAATATAATTTTTCTTCCAACACAACTAATCAAAATAGCTAATTTTTGTTTAGAGCTATTCATTAGTAAACAAGTGTTAGCAGCATCACTTGCCGCGTCAATCAAACGATCAAAATTTGCTTTCATAAATCTCACTTTACTACCTTCAGGAATGTCTCCCGCAAAAGTCATTGATTGATTATTCTCGTCAATAGAAAGAATAGTTCTTACAATAGTTTCTTGATTGTCATTAAGTTTAATTGATAAAGGAAAAAGCAATGCAGAACTAGGAAGTTCGGTAGCATATTTTCCTAAATAATTTTTATATAAATCTAATGCATTCTTATTATCAATTTCAAAAAGAACATTATCCTTTGATTTAGTTACCAACCGTTCTAAACCGAAACTTTCCCAACCTCCTATGGAACCGTGAGATAAAACTAATTTATCTCCATAAAAACCTATTGCAACTATTTCCCCACAACTTGCAACAGAATTTAATCCAACAAATGTTTTTTCAAATTTTGTTCCATCGCCAGCCAAACCTCCAGTTATTAATGTGCCATTATGTTTTACGGAATTCATTCCTTTAACTAGTTCGCTGCCGTTAACCATTCCTCCATCGGAAAGCACAAAAACCATTTTTAAATTTTCTTGCGGTAAATTGCTAATTAATGATACTCCAGCTTCAAAACTAGTTGAAAAGTTGTCAATATTAACTTTTGAAGTAGCAATTGTTGAAGTAGCAAATTCAATAGCAACTAGAGAAATGGTATCATCTAAAACTTCTATATCATAAATTTCCCCTGCGGAAGAGCATATTGCGATTTGGGCATTTGGAAATTTTCCTTTTATTTTTTCAAATGATTCTAGTTGAGAAATTAATTCGCTAGAACCAAATCCAAGAACTAATTGTGTATTCTCGAAGTTTAAATTTTCTTCGTTTTTTTCTTTTATGAAATCGTTAGTTTTATATAGTAATGATGCTACTTTCATATAAAAAGTGTTTGAGTTTTTTTTAAAAAAAATTAAATACAAATCTATTTAAAAGGAAATAGATTATGTCAAATATAATAAAAATTATTTTGTAATTTATTTAATTAAAATCAAATATCATTTATAAAACAAATGAAATACAATTATTTTTTAAAATAAAATTTATAAGTGAAATTGTTTCAATTGAAAATTAGGCATTACTTTTGCAAAAGAAAAAGAATAAATTAAAAATAACGGTTATGATTGATAATCTAAAAAAAATATTAAACGAAGACCAAGATCCAAAGGCTATTGAAAAAATTACAGCAAAATTGAATAACTTGTTAATGTCAAATGAAGAAGTAGGATATATTGCAGTTCAGAAAAAACCTGCGGTAACTATTTTCCCTGATAGCATAGTGGTTACGAATAAAAGAATAATTATTTGTAAACCCAAAAATCTTGGTTTATCAATGGAGTTTGTTGATTACGATTGGGATGATATAGTTAGTAGTTTTGTAAAAGAAGGTATTTTAGGAGCCGATTTTACTTTTACAACAAAATCAGAGTTGACGCATACCATTGATTATTTGCCTAAAAACCAAGCTAGAAAATTATATACTTATGCTAAAGAACAATTAGATGTTTTGAAAAACGGAAATCAAATTGTTACTGCAAATGGAGGTAACTCTTTTAATGAGTCTCCTCAAAAAATGGAGGAGATTGAAGAAATGGATACAGAAGAAGTGACTGATTTTGCTGAAATTATTCCCGCCAATACTTATACTTTAACTGATGAAACAAAGGAAGAAGTAGGACCAACTACAACAGAAAGAAAGTTAAATGAATTGACTCAAGATGAATTATTTGAAAAATTACAGAATTACAAAAAATTATTAGATAATGGTTTGATTCTTCAAGGAGAATATGATAATTATAAGAAAGAGATTTTGAGTTATATGTAATTGATTTAAACTATATTTAAAAGCACATAAATTATTTTATGTGCTTTTTTTATGATGTAAAATCTTTTAACGAAATATTCATCTATAGTAAATTTGAATTTATCGATTATATGGTTTGTTATGCTAATTTTTTAAAAATAATTTGCAATATTTGGATTTAAATTAAAAGCCCTTACAATGAATAAATTATTAAATATTCTATTTGTCGAAGATGATTTAATAGAAGTTATGAAATTTAATAGAGTTTTGAAAGCCTTAGAATTAAATCATCGATTGGTTGAAGCCAACAATGGTGAAGAGGCTTTATCTATTTTAAGAGATAAAGAAATCATTCCTGATATTATATTATTAGATTTAAATATGCCAAAACTTAATGGTATAGGATTTTTAAGAGTTCTAAAAAATGATGAGCATTTAAAACAAATTCCTGCCATAATATTTACTACATCAAACAATCATAGAGACATTATAGAATGTTATAAGATTGGAATTGCTGGATATATTTTAAAACCATTAAAATATGATGATTACCAGGTAATTGTAAAGAAAACACTTGATTATTGGTCAACAAATGAGTTAATTTAGAAGATATGTATGGAATTGTAAACAAAGCAATAGAGGACCTAGTTGTTGCTAATTTTGGACTAGAGAAATGGGAAGTTATTAGAGAGAGAAGTGGTATAGAAGTAGATTTTTTTATAAGCAATGAGGCATATGATGATGAAATAACGTTTAAGCTTGCAATTGCAGTAGCGGAAGAAATGAACATGCCTATTAACGAGGTTTTAATTGCTTTTGGGGAATGGTGGATTATAAAAACAACAAAAGAAAAATATAGTGATTTGATGGAGAGTGGTGGTTTAAATTTGAAAGAATTTTTAATTAATTTACCTATGTTTCATAACAGAGTAACTCTAATTTATCCTAAACTATCTCCTCCTGAATTTAAAGTTACAGACATAACTCCAACTAGTTTAAATCTTCACTATATTTCCAAAAGAATTGGATTTCAAGAGTTTGTTAGAGGATTGATTCAAGGACTTTCAAAAATGTTTGACACTAATGTGATCATAGAATTGGTTCAATCACGTAATGATGGTTCTAATCATGAAATATTTAAAATTATTTGGATATAGGGTATGGAGAATTTTAAATTTGAATTTAATTTATCAGGGTTTAATAGGCTTTTCCCTTTTTATATTTTAATTGATAACAATTTAAATATTAAAAGTTTTGGTGAAAGTCTGTTTAAAATTATTCCAGATTTAAAAGAAAATCATCCTTTTTCAGAAGTATTTACTATAAAAAGGCCTTTCTGTGAGAGAGTAGATAAAAAAACTCTATCAGAACTATATTCACAATTAGTTATTCTTCAATCGCAATGTGAGTCCAAGACCATGCTTAGAGGTCAATTTGAACCCTATGATAATTTTTATCTTTTTGTTGGTTCGCCATGGGTTCTCTCTATGGAAGATGTAGGAAAAAAGAACTTGAAACTAAATGATTTTGCAATTCACGATTCTTTGATAGATTTATTACATGTATTAAAAACACAAGAAATAAGTAATCAGGATTTGAAAGAATTGTTCCAAAAAATTAATGAGCAAAAAGAAATTCTTATTAATGATAAAACTAAAATAAAAAAGCTTTCTTTGGTTGTATCAATTCTCTATTGCATCTATAATTCAGTTTGTTTTAGCTTTG
>CAIRMK010000030.1 GCA_903879645.1 uncultured Bacteroidota bacterium | reverse complement strand
GTTGCTGCTAAGAAATACTTTTGCAAGTGAGTGCTTTCATTGGCTCCTTGCAAAGGAAATGGGTTAATATCCGGCGTATTTGGCCAAAAGTTTGGACGGAAAAATTCCTTTTGATTGGTTTGTGTAAGTTCGGTTAAATATTCTTGTAACTCGGCTTTGGTATTACGCCAAGTGTAATAAGAATAGGATTGTGTAAAACCTTGTTTGGCTAATTCGTGCATAATTTTTGGACGTGTAAAAGCTTCTGCCAGGAACAATACATCGGGATGTTTTTTCTTTATTTCGGAAATTAACCAACCCCAAAAATAAAATGGCTTTGTGTGTGGATTATCCACACGAAACACTCGAATGCCACACTCTTCTACCCAAAACAAAGCACAATCTAAAAGTTCTTTCCAAAGGTTTTTCCAATCGCTGCTTTCAAAGTAAATGGGTAAAATATCTTGGTATTTTTTGGGAGGATTTTCAGCATATTGCACCGTTCCATCAGGACGCCATTTGAACCATTGCGGAAACTCTTTCACATAAGGATGATCTGGTGCTGCTTGAAGTGCAAAGTCCATTGCAATTTCAATACCTAACTCTTTTGCAGTATTTACCATGGATTTGAAATCATCGATAGTACCTAATTCAGGATGAATGGATTTGTGACCGCCATATTGCGAACCAATTCCCCAAGGTGAACCAACATCTCCAGGATTAGCATCGGTAGCATTATTCTTTCCTTTACGATTTACTTCTCCAATGGGATGCACAGGAGGAAAATATAAGGTATCAAATCCCATTTTAGCCACACGAGGTAATAATTTTTCGCAATCTTTTAAAGTTCCGTGTTTGCCATCTTCACTTGAAGCCGAACGTGGAAAAAATTCATACCAAGTGCTGAATAAAGCTTTTTGTCTATCTACATAAACTCTTAATTCTTGAGTTTGATTGGCTAAAAACTTGGCTGGGTTTTCTTTGAAAATTGTTTTTAATTTATCTGAAACTGCTTCAATGATTGCTTTATCGTAATTAGCTTCATTAGAAAACAAATCAACAACTTCATTCAAATATTTTTTATCCGAAGCTGAAACTTTTGACAATATAGGTTTGATATACTCTATTCCTTCTAATAATTCTGATTTTACGTGTTGATTATCATTGATTTTTTTGCCAATTCCATATTGCCAATTTAAAGCATAATCAATCCAAGCTTCCACAAAATAAGAATAATAACCTTGTTTTTCAACTGAAAAAGTAGCTTCGAAAGCATCATTTGGTAAAGCATTCATTCTAACTTCTGACCATTTTTTGTCTTTTTCATATTTATATTGAACAACCGCTTCCATTACATCATGTCCATCAGAGATAATATCAGCCGTTACCGATATCTTTTGACCTACAATTCTTTTTATAAAAAATACCCCATTGTCTAATTGAGGCAATACATTTTCAATTATTACGCGTTTTTGATTTTGCATTTTAACTTTAATTTAATGATGTCTAATGTATAAAAAAAACACAAATTAAAGTAACTTGCATTAAAAATTTATTGATATGTCAAAAAATAAAGAAATACAAGCCCAAACATTGAAAATTCCGAAGATAATATTGATAACCGCTAAATTATTTGAGGCGATATCTACTAAATTAGTAACACTGTTTGCTGCTAAATTATTTACGACTCCAATAAAACATAAAATTCCGAAACGTGAATTTCAGATGGATAAAGAAAGTGTTCAAGAAACAGTTTTGATTCCTTCAATAAATAAAAAAATTGTAGTCTATCATTACGGAAAAAGCGATAAGAAAATTTTACTAGTTCACGGTTGGTCTGGCAGAGGAACCCAATTGGTTAAAATTGCAGATGAATTACTACATTTGGGCTATTCAACAATAAGTTTTGATGCACCAGCCCACGGCAAATCAAAAGGAAATTCATCCATAATGATTGAATTTATTGCATCCATTTTGGAATTGGAAAAACAATTTGGTCCGTTTGAATATGCTATAGGTCATTCGCTTGGAGGAATGTCAATTTTAAATGCAATTAGAGAACATTTGAAAGTCAAAAAAGCTATTATTATTGGAAGTGGTGATGTTATTCAGGACATTATTGATGATTTTATTAAAAAATTGCGATTAACACCTGCAATCGGTCTCAAATTAAAAGATTATTTTGAAAAAAAGTATGGAGAAAAAATGGATTATTATTCGGCATCAAATGCTGCAAAAGAGGTTTTAACACCTATTTTAATAATTCATGATGAAAATGATGAAGAGGTAAATGTGAGGGCCGCCTATCACATTAGTGAAAGCTTGAAAAATTCAGAATTAATGATTACTAAAAATTTAGGTCATCGAAAAATTTTGGGAAACCCCAAAGTTATAAAACGAATTGTAGAATATTTAAAAGATTAATTATGGAATTGTTTGAAAACACAAATGATTGGAAAAAAAAATTACAACCATTATTAGAAAAATATAATGGTAAAAAGCACCCTTTAAATTATGACAATATATACC
>CAIRMK010000029.1 GCA_903879645.1 uncultured Bacteroidota bacterium | reverse complement strand
TGGCAACCAATGTAATGACGGCAGCCAAAGGATATATTGTGAGAGTACCTAACAACTTAAACTTCAGCACACCTCAAGTGGTGTTGACCACCATCAATGGAACACCAAACAACGGAGTAATCAACACCCCTATTGTGAAAGGAACGGGAACAACCTACAATTTAATTGGAAACCCTTACCCTTCCGCCATTGATATTGACCAATTCTTGCTAGACCCAACCAATAGTACTATAGTGAACGGAACCATTTATTTATGGACACACAATACCGCGATAAGCAATACCATCCCAGGTACTGCAATCTATAATTATACAAAAGATGATTATGCAAAATACAACATTACAGGGGGGGTAAAAACAGGGTCAACGGCTATAACAGGTAGCGTGACTCCTAACGGAAAAATAGCAGCAGGTCAAGGATTCTTTATTGAAGCTAATTCAGCTTTAGCCAATGGAAGCTATGTAGCGGCTTTCAATAACAGTATGAGAATTGCTGGAAACAATAACATGTTTTTTAAATCTAATAATGCTGTCGTACTGGCATCCAACCAAAATACTATGTCATCTTCTATAGAAAAACACAGAGTATGGTTAAACATCTCTAATACTGGTGGAGCTTACGACGAAACGCTGGTAGGATATATTCAAGGAGCAACCAATGGAATAGACTCACTTTTTGATGGCAATACGATGCCAGCCGGAAATGTAGTTTCGCTATATTCTGTATTGGGAACATCCAATTTAGCCATTCAAGGAAGAGCACTGCCTTTCAATGACAGTGATGTGGTACCAATAGGATTTTCAACAACACTAACAGGTGATTTTACCATCGCATTAGAAAATTTTGACGGATTATTTAACAACCAAAACATTTATTTATTAGATAAAACAACCAACACCTATTATGATTTGAAAGCGCAAAGTGTAACCTTCAATTCCGCTAGCGGTACATTCAATAATCGTTTTGAACTTCATTACTCAAGCAATCTTTTAAGTAATCATATAACTGATTTCGCATCAAATGAAGTACAAATCATTAAAAAAGACAAACACATTGCCGTGAAAACAACAAATGCATCGATTACTACTGTGCAAGTATTTGATTTACTAGGCAAAACAATCTACACAGCCAACAAAATAAACAGTTCTGATTTTATTTCAACAGATTTCAACATAGCACCACAAATACTTTTGGTAAAAGTAACGTTAGACAATAATGAAACGGTTACCAAAAAAGTACTAATGAATTAAAAAAACTATTAATCAATTGAACATTATGCGTATGAATAAATTAGGATAATTCTAGATGAATTAATTTAAGATTGGGTATCCTCCAAAGGATTAAAATAAAGCTCCTATTCGCATAGGAGCTTTATTGAAACAAAACCCCCAATTAAAACAAAACTTTACGTACTGATTTGTTACCATCAGCAGTAAATACGGTTAACAAAAGAATTTGATTAGATGGATTAATTTTACTAATCTCAAATTCACTTGCATCTATAGTATTTTGAGTAAACAATATTTTTCCTAATACGTCATTTACTGTAATTGATTCGATATTTTCACCCGTAGATTTCAAAATGATTTTACCATTTTGAGTCACGACAGCCAGTGAATTATCATTTTGAGAAAAACTAGAGGTCGTAAGATTAGAATTAGTATACATCAAAGTAAATCTTGTGTCAAAGGTTCCAGTTGCTGTGGTAAAGGAATACGGACCAGATTTTAAATCATAAACTACATTCAATAATTTGTCTTTTAGATAAATATTTTGCGTGGTAAACAACCCATCAAATTGCTTAATATTGATAGTAAAAGTGCCTGCAATTGAGGTATAATATCCTAAATCAACTTGATCAGTACTGTCAAATGGTAAAGCTCTTCCTTGAATCGATAATTTATCATGATTGTTAATAGAATAGAAATTCAAATAACTATTCCCGTTAAGGGTGATACCATCAAATTTGGAATCCATACCATTGGTTGCCGTTTGAATATAGCCAACCAATGTCTCTTTATAAGCTCCTTGACTATTTTTCATATCAAGCCAAATTCTATTTTTTTGTAAAGTAGAAACAGTAGCAACAACCGAAGGTTTGTAAAACTCATTGTTGCTATAAGTCATACGCATGCTATTATTAAAAATAACAGAACCACTAGCTTTACCTTTCACAAAAAAGGATTGACCTGAAGCTATAATCCCACTAGGACCACTTCCTCCTCCACTCTCTGTTCCAGTAGAATCAGGATCTGCACTTACCGAACCTGTAAAATTATAGCTGGCATAATCATCAGAAGTATACGTATATAAGCCCGGTGAACTTGCAACTAACGCACTGTTATGAGTCCACAAATAAATCGTTCCTCCTACTAATGCTTCATTTTCTGGCAAAGACAAAAAATCATCTATTTTTAAAGCCGAAGGATAAGGATTACCAATTAAATTCCATCCTGATGTTTGTCCACTCTGTACATTCACAGGAGTTGTTATAATTCCATTGTTAACTGTTCCATTAAAACTTGCAGAATATACGGAAGGAGTTGTAATGTCATAGGATTGAGGAGCTCTCACGATATATCCAACACCAGCACCCATAGTGTCAACGCCATTCAAATGCAAAGCCCAATTACCCGCCACTGGATCAAAACTATAATATTTATCACTTAATGTATTGGGAGATAAATTATGTAGCGTTTGATTGCCAACAGGACTGCACCAATAAGTATAATCAAATCGTCTAATAGGAGTTGTATCTCTATTCACAGTGGCATTACCAGAATTGCTGGCATAGTCATCAATTTGGAAAATGGCTCCACCACTTTCAACGGTTAGATTTCCCAAATTCAAAATATCACTTTCTGAAGATAAAATATGATTATCGGTTACTCTTAAAAGTTTATTAGCATTTATTTGATAATTATTAGCGGTAAGATCACCATAAATAGAGGTGTCATAATCGCCATTCAACACTACTCTCATAGTATTATCAGGTGTTCCCAAAGACCAAGAACTGCCATTCCAAATATTCGTAACTTCTCTTTTTGCGGTTAAGGTAACATCATCAATAGCCCATATTTCATCCGTATCATCATTAGATAAAGTAAGTCTAATTCTCAAATCTGCTACATTTGGCAATCCTGTTAATGTTATCTTCCCATAGCCATCAGTCGTAACATAACCCGAATAGGTAGGTGAAAAACCAACAGAAGCATCAATCCCTGAATACACTGAATTCGCAATTCCTGCTCCAGAATCAAAAGACCATTTAGCTTGACTACTTCCTTTAACAATAATTTCATTAGACCAAGTCAAACCTCCATTAGTACTAACGGCAACACTTACATAGTCAGAACTTTCACTTCCGTCCGAAGTGTCTTTTGAAAAAGAACCAAGATCTGCAGTAAAAGAAATATCTTTCAAATCCTTAGTATTTATCGAATTAAAAGTAACTACACAAGTAGAATTAGAAACCTGAAAACTAGTATCATCTACAAATGTATCAACTAATACAGCTGGTAAACCCGCTTCAGCATAAGCCGAACCTCCTGTTACAGAACCTGAACCTGAAGTTATAGAATAACTCCAAACAGGGGAAGAAGAATACGATTCAAAATTTTGAGTAGCGATAACTTCATCAACCGTTTTAAAAGAACAAGGTGTAAAGCTTAAACCTTTTCCTTGTACTGCAAAGGAATAAGAAAAACTTGATGGCGCACTGAAAGCAATTGATATAATAGCATTTCTCATACCTACAACAGAAGGATTAAAAGTAACAACAAATGAAGTTTTATCTCCAGAAGCAACGGTACTTAATGGCATCGTAGTAACAGTAAAATCAGCTGCATCAACTCCAGAAATAGTAATAGTGGAAATAGTAACAGAAGAAGTATCTCCATTAGCTATTACATAAGAAGCCGTTCTTGTTTCTCCTGCGATCTGAGCAGAATTAAAAATAGTATTGTCAGTTTCTGAAGGGGTAGTGTCACCATTTGAAATAGTAACTAAGTTACCTTTAACTACTACAACTGGGTCTGTAACTATACTTGAAAGACCTTTATTGTTGAATTTAGTGTTGCTAAAATTTCCATAACTAATAGTTCCATAGCATAGTAATGCTAAAAGAACAACGAAGTGTAATTTTGTTTTCATAATCGTAGAATTTTCGGTTAAGTTTCATAAATTAATTAATTATTATTAATTGTTGAATTGGGTACTACAAAGCTACTCAAGATAAAAAAGCACCACCTAGAAAAATTTTACTTTTTTATTTTCAAAATTTTAAATAAAAACAAAAAAATCATTTTTATTTTCAATATATCGCTGTATTACAATTAGTTACAATAATTTTAAAAAAAAGAATAATTTACATCAGTTTTCACATTTTCATTTTTTTAACATACATTTCTTACAGAATTTTTTTGCAATAATTCAATGAAATGTGCATTTTGTCGAGTTTTTTAGTTTTTAATCGGTGTTTTATTGAAAAATCCGCAATTTTTCACCGTCGTTTTAATACTATTCGTCGACACATTACTACATTTCGTCTTTTTTAAAAATGAAGCAATTTTTCGCACCTAAATAATCAAAACTCCAAAAAGATACTTTTTGCTTAAAAAAGAGAGTAGGGCACTCAATTAATACAATTCAAAAAAATAGCATAGTAAAGAATTCTATAAATACTATTCCATAATCTGCTTGTTTATTTTAGGACGGATCAAGCATATGGATAATTTATAGATAATGTATAGATAGTGTATAGATAATGTATGGATAGTCCATAGATAGTCCATGGTTGTGGTACCCTAACAAAAACTACCTTAGGGATCAAATCAATATAGAATAAAGGATAATTAACTAAAACAATTAGTCTTTAGACAAGACTATACTAACAGCATTCCCCCCAAATCCCACAGCATTAATTAATACTTTCCGGATTTCCTGTCGTAGTACTTGTGCTTCAGCATAAGGCACTGCTATAAAATGATTATGTTGCATCATTAAAATAGCCATCTCTAAACTCAACATCCCTGATGCCCCAAAAGTATGACCCACCTTCCATTTATTGGTAGTAAGCATGGGATGGTTAGCACCAAATACCTTTTGAATAGCCTTATATTCAGAAGTATCTCCCTTTAAAGTCCCAGGAGCATGCATAACAATAGCATCAATCTCACTAGGGTTAATGCCTTTCAAAGCCATTTTCATCGACTTTTGAAAGCAATTAGCTTCATCCGAAATGGAAATATTATGCTCTATATCGTCAGTAGCATACCCTATCCCTTCAATATAAGCTAAGGCATTTTCTTGTTCACCAAGCTCCAAACAAGCAACAGAAGCTGCTTCTCCTAGAACCATAGAGTTTTTGGTTTTGCTAAAATCAAAAGCTCTACAAGGATATGCCTCTGTCTCTTTAGAATAAATCTTCAAGGCATTCATTTGAGCAATCGTAAAAGCTGTTAATGGTGCTTCGCTTCCTCCAACTAAAAACTTAGTGGCCATCCCTGATTGCAACCAGGCAACAGCATTCAAAACAGCATGCAACGCAGTCGAACAAGTAATAGAATGCGAAATTTCAGGACCTCTGTTTTTTAAATCATGCGCAACCCAAGAAGAAATATTTCCCAATGTAGTAGTGGGTGATGCTAAAGTGGATGTTTTTCCCGTTTCGAGAAATTCTTTATGATATTTTTCAAATAATTGTGTAGCTCCCCGAGAAGAACCAATATTAATTCCAAACTCATCCCCTGCAGTCCATCCTGCTTTACATACAGCTTGACGTGCAACTAAAAGGCCAAGCAATACGGTTTCGTCAAGGGCTTTGTATTTAGTATCGGAGGCTCTTAAAATAGCTATCTCATTTCGTATTGTTGTTGGAATTGCTGCTACAAATTGCAATTCCTCGTTGAATTCTCTTGTAGAAATTAAAGTGGTATCCGACAGATAATTTTCCCAAATAACCTCAGGAGTAGTCCCTAATGGAGAAATTGAAGCTATGGATGTAATGGCAATTTTTTGTTTCATGGTGTAACCGCAAAGTTCACAAAGATATTTACAATCCTGAGATTTTAGAGCCCAAAGCCCTAATTTAGTTTAAACTATTTCAATAGCTTTTTCAATAGTTTGATATACTTTTTCTAATTGCTTAGCAGTGATAACGTAAGGAGGTAAAATATAAACTATATTCCCTACCGGACGTAAGATGATTCCATTTTCAATAAAAAAAGTATAGAGCTTGTTCCGCATCGTTCCGTAATAACTTTCCTCACCATTCGTTATCACTTCTAGTGCAAATATAACCCCTAAAACTCGAGTAGTTTTTACTTTGGGATGCACTTTAATTTTAAGTTGAAACGCCAAATGCAACTGATTGATCCGTTGAATATTAGCTTGCATATCGTTGGTTTGCAACAATCCAATACTAGCTAAAGCAGCAGCGCATCCTGTGGGGTTTGCAGTAAAAGTATGCCCGTGAAATAAGGCTTTGTTTACATCATCATCATAAAACCCATCAAATACTTCTTGAGTAAAAGTGGTAATCGCCATCGGAATGGTTCCTCCAGTCAGCGCCTTTGACAAACACATAATATCAGGTTTGTTTACAAGATAATCAGTTGCAAATGTTTTCCCAGTCTTCCCAAAACCTGTCATTACTTCATCGGCAATAGTGAAAACGTCATTCGCATTACAGATAGCAATCATCTTGTCGAGAATAGCGGGTTCATACATTATCATTCCTGCAGCCCCTAATACCAAAGGTTCAAAAATAAACGCAGCATATTCACCAGACAAAACTAATTGCTCTAAAATAGCGATCGCTTTATCTTCATAGCCAATGGTTGGAATAGGAACTCGAACTACTTCTAATAAGGAACCCCTAAAAGCTTCTGTATAAAAAGTAATTCCACTAGCCGCCATGGCTCCAAAGGTATCCCCGTGAAAGGCATCTTCAAAAGCAATAATTTTAGTTTTCTTTTTCCCTTTATTATAAAAATATTGCAAGGCCCCTTTAATGGCTACTTCAACTGCAGTAGATCCATTATCTGAATAAAACACCTTCTTTTGATTAGAGGGTAAAATTTCCATCAATTTCTCTGAAAGGTACACTGCTTTATCATGAGTGAAGCCACCAAAAAGTACATGTTCTAAAGTAGTAAGTTGCTGATAAATAGCATCAGCTATGATTGGGTTAGAATGTCCAAAGGGATTAACCCACCAAGATGCTATAGCATCAATATATTCTTTGCCCGTTTCATCCCATAACAATGCGTCTTTCCCCTTCACTATTGCAGGATGAAATTGAGCTGTTTTGTGTTGGGTATAAGGATGCCAGTTGTGTAGTAAGTCTCTTTCGGAAAGATTCATGGGGGTTTTTATTAATGATTTTAGAATTATAATAAGAGTAAATTATCACGAAACTTATCGGCATAATATTGGATAACATTTTGGTCGAAATAAGGTTCGTTATCAATTCTACCAATAAATTTTCCTCCTGTTTTTTTAAGAATAATCTCTTCAGTTGCTTTATTTTCATCACCAGAAAAAATAATTCCTGCGATTGGAATATTTCTATTTTTTAAGGCTTCATAGGTTAGCAACGTGTGATTGATACTTCCTAAATAATGACGAGAAACCACGATTACTTTATAATCTTTTTTAATTAAATCAATAATGCAATCGCTATCATTTAAAGGAACTAAAATCCCACCAGCACCTTCAATAACCAAATGATTCTTGGTTTTCGGTTCTTTAATGTATTGTAATTCAATAGTAATCCCATCAATGGCTGCGGCTAAATGTGGACTTGCAGCTGTGTTTAGTTTGTAACTGTTCTCAAAAATTTGAGATGTGGAATTGGAAATGAATTGTTTTACTTTGTAACTATCAGAATGGTCTAAATCACCCGCTTGGATGGGTTTCCAATAATCTGCTTCTAGTGCTTGGGTGAGTATAGCCGATGCAATCGTCTTACCTACATCGGTTCCAATTCCTGTAATGAATAATTTCATGAGTATGATTTAACCGCAAAGTTCGTAAAGATTAAGCAAAGTTTACAAAGATTCTAATTTTATATTATTTGAAAACCAATAAGGATAATTGTTGCAAAACATCTGAAATCTCTTTTTCAGAATTGTAGCTATGCAAACAAAAACGCAATCGCTCTTGTCCTTCAGGAACTGTTGGTGATAAAATGGCTTTTACATCAAACCCTCGATCTTGTAGCTGCTTGGCAATTGATTTCACATTTTCATTTCCAGCTGCAATCGCACATTGAATAGCCGATTTGCTATACACAAATAATGGCTTTAATCCCATTTGGGCTTTCTCTTGATTGAAATGAATAATGTTTCTTTTTAATTGTTCCAAAGCCACTTTCTCCTTGGACAACTTTTGGTACGCTACAAAAACAGAAGCAACGGAATGCGGAGAAAGTCCAGTGGTATAAATAAAACTACGGGCAAAATTGACCAAATACCTTTTCAATTCCTGACTTCCTAAAATAGCGGCTCCATGACAACCTAAGCCTTTTCCAAAGGTCATAATTCGAGCAAAAACTTTGTCCTGCAGGCTCAAATTTTGAACAACCCCTTCTCCGTTTTCACCAAAAACACCCAAAGCATGTGCTTCATCAACGACCAAATAACAATCATATTTTTCGCAGATAACTACTAGTTCTTCAAGATTAGGAGAATCACCGTCCATGGAGAAAACACTTTCAGTCACAACATAAAAAGTTGAGAATTGTAAATTATGAGTGGTGAGTTTTAAAATTAATCGTTCTAATTCCTCAAAATTGTTATGTTGAAATTTATACGATTTGGCATTGCTCATTTGAATCCCATCACGAATAGAAGCATGACACAATTCATCATACAAAATAACATCATTGCGTTGTGGCACGGAACTAAAAAAACCGATATTAGCATCATAACCAGAATTGAAAATCAATGCTGACTCTGAATTATGAAATTCGGCAATAAAGTCTTCAGCGAGTTGATATAGACTATGGTTTCCAGATAGAAGTCTCGAGCCCGTGGCTCCATTAGTTTTTATTTTGTTAACTAAAAGATACTGATGTGCTTTATGAAACAAGTCTTCATTATTGGCAAATCCTATATAATCGTTGGACGCAAAATCAATTAAATCTTTACAAATAGGTAATTTTCGCAAAGCATGGTTAGCTTCACGTTGCAAGAGTTTTTGAGATAAAGATTTTGGGATAGGTTTCATCTATCAAAAATAAAAAAAGCCAAACAATAATGCTTGGCTTTTCACTTTTTATTTTGAATTGTATTAGTCAGCTAAAACAATTACTTTATTATCTTTCATTTCGATAGTTCCTGATGCAATATCAAGTGTGTAATTTTGGTCGTTTACTCTCGTAAATTTTCCTTCCAAAACGTCGCTTTCAAATTTAAAATTAGGAGCAGCAATTTTTACTGTTCCTTGTTTTAAAATAGAAACTATTGGTGCGTGGTTATTCAAAATTTGAAAGGAACCATTTACCCCTGGCAAAGAAACCGAAGTAACTTCTCCTTTAAATAATGTAGCTTCCGGTGATACTATTTCTAAAATCATATTTTTTAGTTTCAAGTTTCGAGTTTCAAGTTCAACTGAACACTGAACACTGCCAACTGGTTTTACGCTTCTGCTAACATTTTTTGTCCAGCTTCAATAGCATCTTCAATAGTTCCTTTAAGGTTGAAAGCAGCTTCTGGCAAGTGATCTAATTCTCCATCAATAATCATGTTGAATCCTTTGATAGTATCTTTAATATCAACCAAAACTCCAGGAATACCTGTAAATTGCTCCGCTACGTGGAAAGGTTGAGATAAGAAACGTTGAACTCTACGTGCTCTTGATACTGATAATTTATCTTCTTCAGACAACTCCTCCATCCCAAGGATAGCAATGATATCTTGAAGTTGTTTGTATTTTTGAAGAATTTCTTTTACTCTTTGAGCACAATCATAATGCTCATCTCCTAAAATTTGTGGAGTCAAAATTCTTGAAGTAGAATCTAACGGATCCACCGCTGGATAAATACCTAACTCAGCAATTTTACGTGACAATACGGTAGTAGCATCAAGGTGAGCAAATGTAGTTGCTGGTGCAGGGTCTGTTAAGTCATCGGCAGGAACATAAACCGCTTGTACCGATGTAATAGATCCTTTTTTAGTAGATGTAATACGCTCTTGCATCGCACCCATCTCAGTT
>CAIRMK010000028.1 GCA_903879645.1 uncultured Bacteroidota bacterium | reverse complement strand
GCCAGTAAGACTTCTAAAATAGGTTGGTATTTTTTAAAACTCATTAGGATGTTTTATCAGATTCATTGATGTCTTTCAATTGTCTATTAATATTATAAAAGGCAAGAGCAACGCCAACAAGTGTTAGTGTTTTTACAAATAAATTATTGGTGGTTATATATTTTTGGTCAAGCCAACTACCCAACAAAGAAAATAGATAAATAATAACCCCCATCTGAATAGGAATGTTAATTAAAGCCAACCATCGATTACGCTGTTTTTTCTTCGGTTGGTTGTCCATTATGACTTAGGTTTTTTACATGAGGTTTCATTACACAAGTAGCACTAAATTCTGCTCCTGGTTCTACTGAAAGTTTGCCGCAAACCACTTCTCCATGCACGCTTGCTTTGGCTTTTAAATTCAAGATTTCGGCCACTTGAATTTTTCCATCAAAACGTCCTTCAATATCGCAGTTTTTACAAATAATATCTCCTTTTACACTTCCTGCCGGTCCAATAACTAGCTTTCCTTTTGATTCAAAATTGCCAATCAAATGACCGTCCAAACGAAAATCGGCTGGCGAAACAATATCTCCTTTTATAGTGGTTCCTTCAACAATTCTGTTGGTTTTACCTAAAAGGTCAGTATACGATTTTGGTTTTCTATCAAACATAATGCTATTATTTTTTAGGTATGTCAGGCGTTGGAGGCATCATCATCCCTGAAGGCATATCATTAGAATTTAGATTGTCTTTTGGATTAGGATTATTATTGTTGGGTTGTTTTTGCATATCACCTGCTTTCCCTTTAACTGCGTTAGGAGAATCTTGTGCTTCTTTCCCTTGCTCTGTTGGTTTTTTAGGTTCTTCTTTTACAACTTTTTCAATTTCATCTTGCGGAATTACAATATTTCTTTGAACAGGAACGATGGGTTTAGTAAGCCATCCCCCCGAAACATAGTCATCAATATTCTTTTTAATTTGCACTACTTTGTAGTTTTCACTAGAAATAACTATAGCGGGTTCGGCTATTTTATAGTCTTTAAATTCTTTCAAAACTTGAGCAATGTTTTTAGCATTTTCAACCGTTTTAATGCCGTGAATAACTATAAAATTTTTATCAATTGTATAAATATCTGTAGAAACCTCTAGTTTATCTATTGTTCTTTCTTTAGCAAATTTAATAAGCATAGCTAAAAGAGCCTTAGTTTTTTTATCTTCCAAATTATCGGCTCTATATAATATTTTCCAAGACAATGGAAACTCCGAATTAAAAGTCAAAGATTCTAAATAAGGTATTCTATTAGTAATAAACTTTTCTGTTGATTTCCCTTCACTGCTATTTGGATAAGTTAAGGCAACATAATTTAAAGCTTTTTTATACTCGGCCAATCCTTTTAATTTCCCAATTAAGTCCGCTTTTAACAATTCCATTTTTGGCAAAATTTCTTCGCCTGTAAATTGTTCAATGGCATCTTCGGTTTTGGGCAGTAGTTCTCGATAACTTCCATCTAAATATTCTTGATATAAAGTATTATAGGCAACTTCAGGTGTCGAACTCAATTGACCTGCTCCGTTAGGGTTACTAATAATTTGAGCATAACGAGAATCTGGATATTGAGCAATAATTTTAGATTTCATGACAAGTGCTTTACTTGGATCAATGATTTCATAAATCTTATATAAGTTATACATGGTAGGTAAAACCAATCTTTCTTCTGGTTGATTATCCAAAAGCTTTTCTAGTTTATCCGCTGCCCTTTTATATTCTTTGAATTTTTCTTTATAGATAACCCCCAATTGATAATAGGCAAAATTTCTTTCTTTCCCAATACTATCCAATACCTTAGTCGATGTTGGAATGTGCTTTACATAAAAATCTGTAGTATATTTTTCTGGAACTTTTGTAGCTTTATCTCCTTTGTCTGTTCCATCATTTGATTCATCTAGATTTTTTACATCTTTCGCGTCTTCTTTTACTTCTTCTTTAGATAACCTCCAGTTTTCAACATGAGCACGATCGCCCCATTTTTTCTTAAATTCAATTTTTCCAAAAGCTACTGTAGATGGATTATAAAAATAAAACGTGCTGGCTTGATCAGAATTACTAATTAAAGGAGTTGGAACGATAGCTGGCGGCGGCATGTCTTTTTTGGCACCATCACTATTGCCTATTTTTGCTTCTTCTTTACCATCTTTAGTTTTCCCTTTAATCGCATCTGCATCCCCTGAAGTTTGACCATTTTCCTTAGCTTTCTTTTCTGCTAACTCTTGTTGCTTTTTGTCTTCCTTTTTTAAATTCTCAATATAATCTTTATAATAACTTTCTCTAGCTGTTGGCGAAAGAGAGGCGACTTTCAATATGCTATCATTTCGTTGCGCTATTCCCTCAAATTTAATTACATCGTCTAAATTTTGTCTTTTTTTAGTAATTAATTTAAACTCTCTTGTTCTAACATTTAACTTCGTTAACGTACTATCAAAATATTTCCCTGCCGTTACATATTTCCCTTTATTAAAATAAATATCGGCAAGATTTCTGTAATTACTAGCTATTAAATAGGTGTCATCACTACGCTTTCTAATAGATTTATTGTAATACTTTGTAGCCACATCGGGCATTTTTAATTGATCATAAAACAAAGCCACTTGATGGTTAATCACATCCAAATAAGGTCTGTTTTCTCTATCTTTCAATAAATCATTATACTTTTTCATAAAAGCCAAGGTATCGCCTACTGAAAACTTTTGTTGCTTTGCCTGTCGAACATGCGCTTGAATAACATATTGACGAGCTGCTCTTCTATGCATATCAATAACTTGTTGGTATTTAGCAAAGGCACTGTCTTTCTTACCCACCTCATCATAAATTTGTCCCATGATGAATCGATACCGTGATTTTTCTTCGTCTAATTTGGTGAATTTTGTAGCAAATTCTAATCTCGCTACAGCGCTATCTTTTTGTTTTAAATTTAAAAACGCTTGAGCAAGAGTTGCATTAGCATCTGCAAAGATTTGATCCTTAAATTTTATTTCACTCAATAATTTTCGAAGATTAGTAACCGCCATAGCGTCATTGTCCATACGCATATTGGTTTTTTCTCTCCAAATTTTAACTTC
>CAIRMK010000027.1 GCA_903879645.1 uncultured Bacteroidota bacterium | reverse complement strand
AGAATAAAAGTTGTTTGCTGAAAATATAAAATCTTCGGGACTTGAATTTAATATATGTCTTTGCAAAACAACCTTAAAATCATTTGGAATAGTAATAGTTTCATCTTTTTTATTTTTAGAAATTTCTTTTGGAATGAAAATACTATTTTGATCTAGATTAATAAATTTTACTTTAAGTTTTCCAAGTTCAGTATTACGAATCATACAATAATAAATCATTTTACAAATACAGGAAAAACCAGTATCCCAAGTATCAATTTCATTTTCAATTTTCAATCTAACATCAACAGGAATATAAATACGCTTTTTTGTGGTTTTTGGTAAGTTCTTTATCCCATTGGTAGGATTTTCAGCTAATATTCCACGTCCAACTAAATAATTAGTGAATAATCTCAAGAAAATTAAGTGATTGTTTCGTGTTCTAGCAGAATTTTGCCTATCCATATATACCCAATCAAGGTATTGCAAACAAAACGATTTATTTATTTGCAAAGCAAAAGTTATTTTCATTTTCTTTTCTGAAATAAACTCTTTTAATAAATTCAGATTAGAATTATATGTTCGAATAGTATCTGCACGAAGAATATTATCTTTCAATTGCTTTTGCAAGTACTTTTCAAAATCAGCTACCGCATCACTCCAACTTTTATAATTTATTCCCGAATCGCTAAAGAATGGAGACCAACCAGTCAAAAGTTTTGCGTTAATATCTACCACCATTTTCTTGGCAAATTGCAATCGTTCTGAATTATTTTTGATTTTCGGGACACGTATTCTCTGTCTTTCCTGTAATTGAGTTACAGGATTTTTAGCATAATAAACAATAATCCAATCTTGGTTTTGGCGGAGTTCCGCTGGAATAAAATCTACAAACGCAGAAATTTTATTCATTTTTTCAGTTTTGGTACTTACAGGCATTTTTTTTTACCGCTTAAAAAACTAGCGTTTTTTAAACCGCAAATAATTTGACACCATTTTGACACAAGTTTTTGTTTGTGTTTATGAAAATCCCTTTGTCTATAGTATATAGCAAGAAATTAGCAGAGAGGAAGGGATTCGAACCCTCGTTACGTTACCATAAACACGCTTTCCAAGCGTGCGCCTTCAGCCACTCGGCCACCTCTCTAAATATTGTAGTGCAAAGAACAATAAAATTTAGCAATAAACAAAGCGTAAGTTAAACCATTTCTCCTCGAAGCGAAGTTTCAAAAATAGTTTTGAAAACATTAGCTGCTACATTTTGCCCAAGTAAGTACATTAATTTGCTTATAGCCGCCTCAGTAGTAATATCTTTACCTGAAATAACTCCTATCGTTTTCAATTGCGTACTAGTTTCATATTGTCCCATGTTGACGCTTCCGCCAGAGCATTGCGTTACATTGATAATATGTAAACCATTTTTAATGGCTTTCTTTAATATCTGAATAAACCATTCCTCCGAAGGCGCATTACCAGAACCATAGGTTTCTAGAACTATTCCTTTTAGATTAGGAATTCCAATAATAGCTGACAAAACCGACTCGTTAATTCCTGGGAACATTTTCACGACGACTACATTATCATCCAATTCTTTGTGCACCACAAATTTCTTAGTCTGCTTAGGAAAAAGCAGATTAGCATTAACATTCAAATGCACTCCCGATTCTACTAAAGGTGCATAATTAGGAGACGTAAATGCATTGAAATGTTCGGCATTAATTTTAGTAGTTCTATTACCTCGGTATAATTTGTATTCGAAATAAAGACATACTTCGTGAACTATGGGTTTGCCTTTTTCTTGTAACGAAGCAATTTGAATAGCAGTAATTAAATTCTCTTTGGCATCGGTACGCAAATCACCGATAGGCAATTGCGAACCAGTAAATACAACCGGTTTGTTCAGATTCTCTAACATAAAACTCAATGCTGATGCAGAATACGACATCGTATCGGAACCATGAAGCACCACAAAACCATCAAATTTGATGTAATTAGCTTCAATAACCGAAGCTATTTGAACCCATTTCTCTGGATTCATATTGGAAGAATCGATGGGCTTTTCAAAGGAAAATGTTTCGATATGACAATCGAGTTGCTTAATCTCAGGGATTTTTTCTAATAACTTTTTAAAGTTGAATGCTTTTAAAGCACCAGTCTTAAAATCTTTCATCATACCGATGGTTCCACCAGTATAAATCAGCAATATGTTGGGTTTAGATTGCATTTTCGTATTTAGACTTATTCACCACAGGATTGGCATACATGTTCAAGAATCCTTCCATCATGACATCGTTAGAACAATCGATTTTCATTTCCAATCTACGTTCAAATAATGACTTTTCGCTTTCGGTATAATGACTGCTGTATTTATCTGTTTTATATAAAATATCGTAAGCGATATAATTGGTTGGCCACAGTTTATACGATTGCAAAATCGAATCATCAATCGCTTGTGCCAAAGCTTGAACTTGTTTGTTGGTATTGTCGTTTTCTACTGCAATAGCGTCAATTTCTTTATCTAAAACATCGCCCACATGAATGTGGATGCGTTTTTTCTGTCCGATAATACCGCTTAGAAGCGTAATAAAATCCTCATTTTTCTCTTTTACATACGTTTCTGCTTTGGCTTCTGCCATCAGTTGTGGCATTTTCAAAGCATCCGTCGGATCGTATTCATACGAAATTGATACTGGAACAATCTTAATCTTCTTAAAATAATCCATAAGATTAGCTTCATCAGAACCCATACTCAGCATTTTTAAAACGCCTGAATGTGTGGCATCGTTGCCGTCTTTGGTTCTTCCTTCACGTTGCGCAATCCAAACCGAACGGTTTTCACGAAGTAGTAATTGCCCAATATATTCAGCCATCAACTTAGAACTTTGCAGTAATTCTCTTGGTGGCAACCCTCTTTGAACTAAGAAGTTTCTGTTTAGTTTAGATAATTTTAAAAGGAACTCTTTCTTTACCAAGTTATCTCCAATTGCCGATGCTGTCATCACCAAACCATGGTCAAACAAGCAAACATTTAGCAATGAAGTGTCTAATATAATATCTCTGTGATTGGAAATAAAAAGATAGGATGTGTTTTTTTCTAATTTATCAAATCCAGAAGTAGTCAATCCTTCTGATGATTTTTCTAATACTTTTTGAACCGATTGGTAGATAAAGTTGCATTGAAAATCACGAATAGAATGGGTTCTTTTCAGTTGTTCTTTCCAAACCTCATCATCAACATCAGGGAAGGTGAAATTCATTATCGCCTTCATCATCGGGTTATTTAGACACGCGCGAATTCCTTCATTCACTTCACTGTCATAATAGGGACGAATTGCATCAAATTTCTGCATTAGGCTTCTAATTTTTTATAAGAACAAAAGAACAAAAGAACAAAAAAAATATGACTTTTTGATTGTTTTATGGTTAAATCCCAAAAATAGCTTTAGAATTCGCTGTAGTAATTCTTGCAATTTCATCAATGGGCAATTTATAAATCTCTGCTAATTTATAAGCCACTAAAAGTGTGTAACTGCTTTCATTTCGCTTTCCGCGATGTGGCGCTGGAGCTAAATAAGGCGAATCGGTTTCCAATACAATATGCTTCAAATCAATTTCGTTTAAGAATTGGTCTATCTTTCCGTTTTTAAAAGTAGCCACTCCTCCTATTCCAAGTTTCAATCCTAATGAAATAGCACGTTCTGCTTGAGCCAAATCACCAGTAAAACAATGAAATATTCCAAATAAATCAGCGGCTTTTTCACTTTCTAAAATCTCAAAAGTTTCATCAAAAGCATTACGACAATGAATATTGATTCCCAACTTATTCTTTTTAGCCAATTGAATTTGATGTTCAAAAGCATATTGTTGTTCTTTCAAAAAGGTTTTATCCCAAAACAAGTCAATGCCAATTTCACCCACTGCATAGAATTTTCTTTTAGCAAATTCCGCTTCTACGTGCGCCAATTCTTCCAAGTAATTTTCCTTTACATAGGTAGGATGCAATCCCATCATCAAGAATACATTTTCAGGAAACTGCGCTTCCAAATCATACATCTTTTGGGTATACGTAGAATCAATTGATGGAATGAAAAATCTTGACACACCTGCATCCATAGCGCGTTGTATCATTTCATTTCTGTCGTCTTGATATTGAGAAGAATATAGATGGGTATGGGTATCTGTGAGAATCATAGTTGTTTTATTTCACCACAAAAGTAACAAAAGAAAAAGAAAAAAGTAGAAATCCCATAATGAGATTCCTCCTTTGTAATTGGTAAACTGATTGTGGTAGTATTATAATAGTGCTATTCTATGTTGTTTTATTATAACTAAAGCTTGAATCTTTTTACTATCTATAATATATTAATCATGTTCTTTATATATACGCTATAAATACGCTATAAACACGCTATATATACGCCATATATACATTATATATATTAATGATGTATTAAGTATATATCAAGTTGGCTTATAGTTGGTATAAAAAAAGCTCCAACAGTTTTGTTGAAGCCTTTTTTTATTGCTTTGGATGGCTAAGATTTATATTTTGCAATATGCTTTTTAAGTTGAATGTATTTGATTTTTACAATGTTATTGCTTTGTAGATGGAAACCTAGCAGGTGGTGTTTTTAAAACATAAAAAAAACGCTTCTCTATATGTTTTTTTTAGAATCGAGACGCTCTGCGATGGTCTCCCGACCTCGCACCAAAAATTTGAATTTATTTAATAATCATTATGTCTAGCAAAATTATTCAAATTTAATACATCAACAACTGGATTATCTGCCTTTTCGATAGTAAGTAAGCCACAATCATTTAAATAATTACTCGCGCTTGAATATATATAATGCGATGCCTTCTTTACAATTCCTGCTCTAACGGGATTCAAATGAATGTAATCTAATTTTGTCCACATAAACTTATTGGTATAAATCTCTTCGGGATGATTACCGTATTGCCAAAATTGAAAGTTTTTATTTCTAGAATGACTTTCAATTGCTAATTTAAATCGCTCTAACATCCATTCTCGTCTACTCTCTGGTTCCGTTTGAATTTTATCTAAAATAGTCTTAGCAGTAAATTTTTTGAAATCACGAATTAAATCCGACAGTTTTACATCTTTTGATTGTGCAACAAAATGAATATGATTGCTCATTATTACATAGCCATACAAAATCATGCCTTTGTTTTGAATACAAAAATCAAAACATTCTATAACCACATCCCGATAGTTCTTTCTTGAAAAAACATCAATCCAATCAACTACAGTTGCAGTAATAAAATGTGGCAATGATTGATCTCTAATAACATATCCTTCTTTCATAAAATTGCTATTTACACAAAGCTAATAAAAAAACCTGCAATTTTAAAATTGCAGGTTTGATTTTCTTGTGGGTTTGCTTGTGTTTGTGTTTGCTTGTGTTTGTGGCTACGAGGTCGGGAGACCTCGCAGAGCTTCACGTTACTATAGAACACTTCGAGAAGCGGTCTTTTCTCAGGAACTCTTTGCGGAGCTAGGGGGTTTGTGGCTACGAGGTCGGGAGACCTCGCAGAGCTGGGTGTTTTATTTCTATTACTACTACGAAGTCGGGAGACTTCGCAGAGCTGGGACCTCGCAGAGCTTCACGTTACTATAGAACACTTCGAGCAGTGGCTTACGAAAGAACACTT
>CAIRMK010000026.1 GCA_903879645.1 uncultured Bacteroidota bacterium | reverse complement strand
TGAGAATGGCAATAAAGTTGAAAACGAGAACGCCTATAAACCTAATGCCGTTCGAAGTATGTGTTGTCGATTGCAACTCGATTTGAGGGGATTATTAAAGCGAGGGAATGGACTTTTTGGTAGTGCAGAAATGACCGGAAGCATAGGTGTTGTAACTCTTAATATGGCTCGATTAGGTTATTTATATAAAGGAAATAAAGAAGCTTTATACGCTCAGTTGGATCGATTAATGAACATTTCACAATCGACATTAGAGAAAAAAAGAATTTTTATTCAAGAAATGTACGACAGAGGTTTGTATCCTTATACTAAAAGATATTTACCCCATTTTAGAAATCACTTTTCCACTATTGGGGTGAATGGAATGAATGAAATGGTTCGAAATTTCACGGACGATAAAGAAGATATCGCTACCGCTTTCGGAAATGAATTTTGTATGGAAATTTTGGATTATATCCGAAACAAAATGAGAGCCTTTCAAGAACAAACAGGAAATTTGTATAATCTGGAAGCTACTCCAGCAGAAGGAACTACCTATCGTTTTGCTAAAGAAGATAAAAAACGTTTTGCAAATATTCTTCAAGCAGGAATGGATGACAATATCTATTATACCAATAGTTCACAAATTCCAGTTGACTTTACTCAAGATCCATTTGAAGCGTTGTTAATGCAAGATGAGTTGCAATGTAAATATACCGGAGGAACCGTTTTGCACTTGTATATGAATGAAAGAATCAGTTCGCCTGAAGCGTGTAAGAATTTTGTGAAAACAGTTTTGACTAAATTCAGATTGCCTTATATAACAGTAACCCCGGTATTTAGTGTTTGTCCGGTTCATGGTTATTTGAATGGTGAACATGAATATTGTCCAAAATGTGATGAACAAATTATAGAAAATCAAAACCAAACGCAATATGAAAACAAAGACTAATGAAGTTTTAGAAGAAAACCAACATTTAAGAAGTAAGTGTTTAGTTTATACTCGAGTAATGGGCTATCATAGGCCTGTAGAAAGTTTTAATATTGGTAAAAAAGGCGAACATAAACAACGAACTTATTTTAAAGAAGGTAAGTGTTGAGCAAACCCATTTACAATATTACGCCATTTACATTACTCGACTATCCTGATAAATCAGCTTGTATCATTTGGTATGTTGGTTGTAATATGCGATGCCTTTATTGTTATAATCCCGAAATTGTTTTAGGAAAAGGAAACACTACTTTTTCTGAAGCAATTTCTTTTTTAAAGTCGCGACAAGGTTTGCTTGATGCTGTTATTTTTAGTGGTGGAGAATGTTTACTGCATAAAAACATTGTCGAACATATCAACCAGGTAAAGTCGATGGGGTTTTTAGTGAAGATAGATACCAATGGTTCTAATTCAGATGTTTTAAGGCAGTTAATTGATAAAAACCTAATTGACTATGTGGCTTTAGATTTTAAAGCTATAAAAGACAGTTTTCAACAAATAACAAAATCAGATTTATTCCCTCCATTTGAAAAGTCTTTCGAAATTCTTTTGCAAAGCAATATCAAATTTGAAGTACGAACCACGCATCATTCAGAATTAATTTCAGATGAAGAGTTGAATGCCATGCTATACTATCTTGATTCCAAAAACTATAATGGGAACTACTACATTCAAGCTTTTAGAAATAATACCGATACTTTGGGTGATTTGTCTTATTCCAAAAGGATTAATGCCATAAATTACTCTCCATTACATTTCAATGTTGTTTTTAGAAATTGATTTTAGTCCTTTAAGAAATTCAAAAACGATACAATACAATCCCACTAAAATTCCAATACCAAATAGTGTAAACAAGATATAAATCCAATGTAAGGAATCTTGGAATTGACTAAAAGAAATGTCTTGTCGAAAGTACGTCCAGTAACTTTTTTTAGCGCCCATAAGTAAAAGTATGCACCAGAAAAGAAGAAAGGAATAATTAAAAATTTTGATTCCTACGTTAATTCGTATTTGAGATAATTTATCAAGTATTTTTTCTGTTTCTAATATGTAAGCTATTGATGACAAAAGAATTAAAGTGTTTATTCCGATAGTTGTTCCCATAGAATGTGCCACCGTTATGTGTGTTCCATGTGTAAATAAATTGATGGATGGAATCGATAATAATAACGCTAAAAGTAAATTCAAAAACACCCAAATATCTGCTACGATCATTAGTCGATAAGCTAAAGAAAAGTGTATTTTCTTTTCTTTTGAAAGACTTTTTTTCCAATCGTTAATTATTGAAATAATTACAATCCATTCCGTCATACTGATTGAATAGGCAAAATATCGAATCCATGGCGCATTGGGAATGATATAAATGTGGTGTGCCCAACCAAACATTAAATTAGTTAATCCCAATAAGTAAAAGAAAAAGGCTTTTTTAGAAGTAGCACAAGTTTCATCATTGCTAATTTTTGACATGACATACAAAGCTGTTCCATATACTAACATATTCCATGAACCGACATACGAACCTCCAGCTTTCCATTGCATGGAAATGTTCTGAATATAATTGTTTCTAAAATAGGGAAGCATCCATAAATGTGCTTCGGTGAAATGATATATCATAAAAACAATTCCTGTTCCCCACATCCAATAATACGCAGGCCAATTTTTGAAATGAGGAATCATTGTTCTGAAATAATTCACACCAAAAAGAATCCAACCTAACGCAATCGGGAAATAAAAATAACTAGGAAACTCAAGGTATTCTTTTCCTTCAAAATTTTTAGTTAGATAAGACAATGAAATTCCAATCCCTGTTAAAATAAATAGCCAAAAATGCCATTTAACAAGGTTTTGATTTGCCTTTTTGATATAATAATAAATGCCCCCAATAGCGGAAAGTAAAATCCAGGAAACCACAAAAAGAGTGTGTAATGGACGTAAAACGGTAAAAGGTAAAGCTTCTTTAATGAAATCAGGAAGTACATACTGAAAACCGGCTAATAATCCGCACAAAAGCCCTAATAGCAATGAAATTAAGCCAACCGCAATAAAATAGAATGGATACTTATTCGTTTTCATAATTTGGATTTTTGTATTTAAGCGAAACCCACCCATTCGGTTCTATTTTGGCATCAAAATTTGGATAATACCCTGTTTGATCTACTTCTTTTAAAAACTGAACTAATGCCTCTTTTTCATTTTCAGAGAAATTGAATTTTGGCATCGCTTTAATCCCACTACTCATCATTGCTTTAATATAAACCTTGCCTTTTCCTTTTGTTGAATAAACATTGGTTAAATCAGGACCTAGATAGCCTCCAAGACCATAAAGTTGATGACAGGCGTTGCAGTTTTTTTTGAGCCAAATATTTTCCCCTTGTACGGCTTTATCTGATAAATGAATTGATCCGTAATTGGATTTTGAAGTATATATAGTATAGTTGTAAAATGAAAAGGAGATTATAAGGATAATCAAAAGGAGGAGATATTTTTTGGATTGTTCCATAAAGAAAATAAAAAAATAATATACAAATAGAAGAAAAGAAACCGATTATAAACATGATAATAATCACAAAAAGCGTGAATTACGACAATTCACGCTTTTTAGCTTTAGTCAAAAGAACAACAAAAATTGAATTAATAATTATTTTATTTTGGAAGAAGAACATCACCTATAACGTGAATCATTCCGTTTGCAGTTGGAATAGAAGCTAGAATTTCAGAGCCGTTTACAAAAGTTTTATCTCCTTTTTTAGTAATTTTTACTTTACCACCAAAAACCATATCAAACTCTTGACCATCTTGCATATATTCGGTTTTAAGTGAACCAACATAAGTATGATAACCAAGAATATTTGTCAGTTTTTCTTTGTTTTCAGGTTTTAATAAGTCATCAACTGTTCCTTTTGGAAGTTTGTCAAATGCAGCATTGGTTGGAGCAAATACTGTAAATGGTCCAGCATTACTCAATGCGGTTACTAAATCAGCAGCTTTTACTGCTGCTACTAAAGTTGTGTGATCTTTGCTGCCAATTGCAGTTTGAACAATGTTTCTAGCCGATGCATCGTCAACAACGCCTTCTTGACCTGCAGCTTTTGTTTCTGTGTTTTCTGTTGTAGAAGTTGCTGTAGCCTCATCTGTTTTTTTACATCCAACAAAAGATAGTAAGCCTACTAATAGTAATAATTTAATTGATTTTTTCATAATATTAAATACTTGATTTATACGAGCAAAGTACTTAAATATGAAACAATTATTTTATGAGTACAATCATAATAATGGGTGATTTTTAACTTTTTTTATTGAATAAAAAGCGGTAATTCCAATTCCTGAAACAAGAATGATTGCTGCGCCAAATAGCATTTCGTTAACATACGGAATTACAGTATAACTAAACGATGCAATGCCTTGAATAGCAAGAATAATTTCATTAATTAAAACGCCAATGGAGAAAATAATAACACCAATTTTTATTTGTTTATTGAAATGAATTAAATGATTTGCATAAATATAAAACAATAAAAACAACGAAATAATAGCCAACAAAACCAGATGTAAATAAGCGATAACAATTGGTCTGAATCCAAATGCCAATTGACTAATTGCAGGAATTGTAGAACCTAATTGAAGTATAAATTTTAGACTTACAGCAAATCCAACAAAGAGTAAAATATATCTCAAGAAAAATGGAAAGTTTTCAAGGAATTCTTTTTTTGTTTTAATAATGATAATCAAAAATTTAAACCAAGTATATACTTGAACAACTGCCGCAATTACAGTTAAAATATAAATAAAAACAGGCAAATTCAACCAAAGTGTAGAAAGAAAATAAGCCGGAATACAAGAAGCAAAAAACAATTTGAACACATTCTTGAAAAACGGATTGTCTTCTGATTTTAATTGTAAAAAAGAAAACAACAATCCCATACAAGCAAAGAAAAACCAGCCATTATATTGAAAATGTAAATAATAGTAAATAGATGCTAAATATTCTTCTTGATGAATGTTCTTAGTAACCATCATGTAAGCCAAAACAAAAGTTCCAATTGATGAAATCACATTGAAAAAAAGAGCTGCTTTAAACCAATTTTTAGATAAATCATTGTCTGAAATCAACTTCAAATCTTTTATAAAATAATAAGCATAAACACAAGCAACGACTATTGATGCTGTTGAAAATATAATTGAAAACAAACCATAACCTTGAATGATGAAAAAGACCAACATTCCATAAGCACAAATTAAATTGGCAATTAAAACTTTATTGTATTTTTCTAAAAATCTATTTTCTATGTTATTTATTCTTTTCTCTAAAAAAACTATCATCAACACCATCAAAGTATGGCTAATCCAACCCGAAAAGGCAAAATGAGAATGAGAATGTTGTAAGTGTTTTTGGTCAAGAAAAGGAAATTCAAATCCGATTTTGTAGCGCATCAAAAGTCCTAAAAGAGCAACAATTAAAAGATTGATTAACGAAAATTTCAACCAGAATTTGCTGTTAAAGTGCATTAGAAATATATTTTATGATTATTAATTTCAATTTTGTTTGCTGATTTCATTTTGGTAAATGCTCTTATTACCGTTTCTACTCGCAAACCTGTGAAATTGGCAATTTCTTGTCTTGTGAAGGGAACTAATTCTTTAGTATCGCCATTTCCTTTTTTGTTTGCATTTAAGAAAGCTAAAATTCTAAATTCAGGTTTTTGATTTATAATGTCTTTTGATGTTTTTGCTTTACTGTGAATTCGTTTTGCCATCAAAATTAAAAACTGTTTTTGAATGGATGGATATTCATCTAAAATCTTCAAAAATTTATCTTTAGAGAGTTTAATTATTTTACAATCTTGAAAGGCTACAGCCGTTGCAGGATATTTCTCGTCTATAAATAATGGTGGTTCTCCAAAACTTTGTCCATTACAGAAATAGCCTTGTGTAAATTCCTTTCCATCGTCGTTAGAATTGAACATTCTGACGCAACCATCAATTATTTGATAATAAAAATTAGCAATATCATCTTCGCTAATAACCACATCATTTTTTTTATATTCTTTGGCAATTGCTCCCCAAGAAAATAATAAATCTAAATCTATTTGCATAATTGATTTCGAGATTTTTAAGTATGAAAAGCATTGTATTTACAAAGATTTCAACTTATGGTTACAAAGTTAATTTTTATAAAAATACTATAATTATGACTATAATCATATAAAAAGCTAATTTTCTTATTGTACTTTTGTCCTGTGAAAAAAATAGTAGTCATAATAGTTTTATCAATTTTTCTAAAACCGATATTTCCGGTTATAGATTATGTTGTTAACTATAAGTACATTTCCACTGTACTTTGTGAAAACAAAGATAAACCAGCACTTAAATGTTGTGGTAAATGCCATTTGAAAAAAGAATTGGCCAATGCGTCAGAGGGTGAAAAACCATATTCATCCGACAAAAAAGACAGTTCCAAGCAAGAGGTTGAAGTATTGTTCTGTCAAGACATCAAATCATTGGTTATCGAACACATTTATTTTCAAAATAAAACGGCAATGAATGACAACTATTCAAATCTTTACTGTCACATGAATAGTTGCTCCGTTTTTCATCCACCAACCATAGCCTAAATTTTATCGTTTTAAAAATGCGCAATATCATCAGTTATTTGACTTGTGATGATTTTCTTTTGCGTCTATATTTCAATTAAAATTTAAGTAAAATACAAATGAAAAAAATAGTTTTAATGGCTATAATGTTATTTGCAACTATGCAAAATTATAGCCAATGTGCTTGTTGTGCAGGAGCCGGTATAGGTTCCTCTAATGGCGATTACAACAATGGAATCTTAACTTTACCAAAGAAAAAAATAATTCTTGAAGCCTATACCGATTACAGAACAATTCGAAATGGAAATGCTCCCGAGGATGATGAAAAACTCTTAACCAGTATGCGAATTAGTTCTTTCGGAATTCGCTATGGAGTTTCTAGTAAGTTTACTATTTCTGCTTTACTTCCTTATGTAAATTTATACACAAATTATGGTTCTGGGAGTGGAATGGGAGATTTAATGCTTTTGGGAACCTATAATTTGTACCAAAAAAATAGTTTTAGTTTTGCTCTTCAAGGAGGAGTTGAACTTCCAACGGGAGTCCAAAAGAATTCTAGCTTTGACAATACAACCATTATTGTAGGGTCAGGTTCGTATGATCCAATGGGGGGTATTTTACTTTCAAAAAAATGGGATAAACTGTCTTTAAGTGGTAATGCTATGTATAAATATACCACTGCTGGTTTTCATGGTAATTACTATGGAAGTTTATCCGTTCATAGTATTTCTCTTTCTTATAAAATTAAAGGTGAAAATACGCTTTGCAGCATGGATACTATTGTTAAAAAAACCAAAGCCAACTTTGGGGTAATTGGCAATATTGGATATAGTGGGGAATGGTTGGATAAACTAAAAGAAGATGATGTTGTTGATTACAATTCGGGACATTATTTAGGACTAGCCAATTTTGGCGTAACACTATCGTATAAAAAATGGGCGTTACCCATTACTTTTTCAGAACCACTCATCAGTAAAATGAATGGAACTCAAAATGATTTTGGATATCGATTTAGGTTGGGTATTATAAGAGCTTTCTAAATTATTTTTAAATGTAAAAAGGCGTCTAAATTAGACGGCTTTTTAGTTTATTGGAATTGTATTAAAAAACATAAGGCAAAAAATACTATAAAATTTAGGCATAAAAAAAACTTCAACAGAAATGTTGAAGTTTTTTGTGGGCGATGAGGGGTTCGAACCTTCCTCATAATGCGCTGATATATAATAAATTATATTAGTCTAAAACGTAAGGGTCTCGATTTTGCTCCTTTAAACAGATACAAATATCACTAAATCTTATTTCGTAAATTTACTGATTAATAAGTAATTGACCAAATTAAAATACATTTTATTCATACTAAAAAATGAACTAGTTTTTGAACTAGTTGAGTATGCTATGGATTTAACTTTTCCTTTTTGTGGTTTCTCCTTCTCATCCAAAAATTAGCGGTTCTACTTGTTCAATTTTCAAACCAGCATACTGGCAGAACTCCTCAATGGTTACCAACTCATTGTCAAGCTTATTCAAGCTCTTTCTAATGCCTTGTAACATTCTAGTGCTTTGACGATAACTCTTGCCTGTTATGCGTTCTATGTCTTTTGGATAGATACATATTCTCCTAATTTGCATTTTCATACTCTATCTATACCTTTGATTAGGCTTTGACTTACATGAAAGCCCTATAATCCAATTTAAAACTGGTGCAATTTAATCATTATTACAAGATGATTAATAATGATTATTTATGTCTACATAAGACATTTATGTCATTTTAGGACATATGGAACAACATACTCTTTTTATTGTGCTAGAATAGCTTAAAATTTGTTCCGAAATCATTCAAGATTTAGTTGCAACGAGTTATAGAATGAAGGAGAAATGAAATGATTTAATAATCTAAATTTTAGAAATTATGGCAAAACAGAAAGGCATAATTAAATTGAAAGGTACTATCGGAGATATTACTTTTTACAAAACCCAAGACGGACATTTGGCGCGTGAAAAAGGTGGCATTGATGCCAGCAGAATCAAAAGTGATCCTGCGTTTCAAAGAACGCGTGAAAATGGTTCAGAGTTTGGGAGAGCTGGAAAGGCTGGAAAAGTGTTGAGAACTGCTTTGAGAGCATTGCTTTTGAATTCTGCCGATGGCAGAATGGTAAGCCGATTGACTCAACAAATGGTTAAAGTTGTTCAAGCGGATATGGTGAGCGAACGTGGTTTGCGAAACGTTATTGATGGCGAAGTTGATTTGCTTGTTGGATTTGAATTCAATATTCGAGGAAAATTGGGCACTAGCTTGTTCGCTCCATTTGTTGGGACAATTGATAGAGTCGCTGGAAAAATTAAAGTTGCTTTGGCTTCATTTGTTCCAGTGAATATGATTGCTGCTCCAGGAGGAACAACTCATTTTAAAATCATTTCGGCTGGAGCTGAAATTGATTTTGAAGCGGAAACTTTTGTAGAAACTCATACGGAATCAGCGATTTTACCATGGGATTCTACAGCTACTGCTGCGATTAACCATATTAATTCAGTTACACCAGCGAGCACAAAACCTTTGTTTTTGGCTTTAGGAATTGAGTTTTACCAAGAGGTAAATGGTGCAATGTATCCGTTAAAAAATGGTGCGTTTAACCCATTAGCAGTTGTGAAAGTGGATGGTGGTGTTTAAGATTAGGCGAAAGTCTTATAACTTATGAAACTAGAATTAACTAGAACTTATTTCCCTGACGGAACCAATGGTAAACTCGAATGCGAGGGCAAACTCATTTGTAAAACCATTGAATTGCCTTGGAAGAGTAACGAAACGAAGGTTTCCTGCATTCCGGAAGGGAAATATTTTATTAAAAAACGATACAGCCAAAAATTTCAATGGCATTTGGAG
>CAIRMK010000025.1 GCA_903879645.1 uncultured Bacteroidota bacterium | reverse complement strand
TGATTGAAGCGAAAAATTAGGGTTTTTGTTTCAGATTTTAGCTTTTTTTCATTGCATAGTGGTGCTACGGAATTAAAAAAAGCTGAAATATGGGATAAAAATACAATTTTGCAGCCAATTGAAAAAAGTTTAAACGACTTCTAAATATAAAATCCAAATATCAAGAATTTTATCTTAGTATTTGGATTTTTAATGCATTTTAATACTTGTTTAGCCTACCAAGTTAATCACTTTTCCTGGAACGATAATGACTTTATTAGGTGTTCTTCCGTCCAATTGCTTGATGGTTCTTTCGTCTGCCATCACAATTTCTTGGATTTGCGGAACGGTTAAATCTAAAGGTAATTTAATCGTAAAACGCATTTTTCCATTGAAAGAAACAGGATATTCTTTTTCAGATTCTACTAAATATTTCTCTTCACAAATTGGGAAAGCCACAGTAGATACCGAACCTTCATGACCCAATTGACTCCACAATTCTTCTGCAATATGCGGTGCATAAGGTGAAATAACGACTGCCAATGGTTCTAAAATTTTTCTATGATTACATTTTAAAGTCGCCAATTCGTTGACACAAATCATAAACTGTGAAACAGAAGTATTGAAAGAGAAATTCTCAATGTCTTCAGTTACTTTTTTGATGGTTTTGTGCAATGATTTGTACATTTCTGGTGTTGGCTCATCGTTGGTTACGATTGAACCATTATCATCAAAATACAAACGCCATAGTTTTTTCAAGAAACCTGAAACCCCTGTAATCCCAGCAGTATTCCATGGTTTGGCTTGTTCCAAAGGTCCTAAAAACATTTCATACAAACGCAACGTATCGGCACCATAATCGTTACAAATGTCGTCCGGGTTGACAACGTTGTACCAACGTTTGGACATTTTTTCTACTTCACGACCGACTATATACCTTCCATCTTCTTTAATGAAAATAGCATCTTTAAATTCAGGAATCCAGTTTCTTAATTTATCCAAATCAATTTCATCTGATGCATTTACAATGTTTACATCAACACGCAAATCATTGATATCAGTAACTTCAATTGGCTTCTCATTTATACTAATTCCTGTTGTGTTTAAAGTAGTCTCTTCAAACAATAATTTAGAAAGCTCAGTTAAAACATCATTCTTTGTGCCTTTTATAAGAACATCTTGACCTCTAGAAAATGCTATTCCTGCAAAACTAAAATCAATATTTTTTGCAACCTTAATAAGTTCTTTTGCAAATTTTAAACTTACATATATGGGTCTATAATAAACATTTTCTCCTACTGTATCTTGACCAAATTCATTTTTACCTCCAGAAACTCCTCTTAAAATTAGTCTATATACTAATGCACTCATTCCCAAAATCATTCCTTGATTAATCAATTTCTTGAATGGTTCTTCGGTTGGGGCATACCCTCTATCTTTTAGAAATTTGTTCCAAAAACGAGAGTACAATAAATGTCCGGTGGCGTGTTCGCTTCCACCAATGTATAAATCTACGTTTTCCCAATATTTTAGTGCATCCGCTGAGGCAAATTCGGTTTCGTTGTGTGCATCCATATATCGCATCCAATACCACGAACTTCCCGCCCAACCTGGCATTGTGTTCAACTCTAAAGGGAAAACTTTCACATTATCAATCAACTCACAACTGACAACCGACAACTTTTCAACATCCCAAGCCCAAGTGGTAGCGTTTCCTAATGGCGGTTGCCCGTCTTCAGTTGGCAAATATTTTTCTACTTCTGGCAATACGATTGGTAAATGTTTGGCATCAATCATTTGTGGCAATCCATTCACATAATACACTGGAAACGGTTCACCCCAATATCTTTGACGAGAGAAAACTGCATCACGCAAACGGTAATTGGTTTTGCCTTTTCCTTGTCCGATTTTTTCTAGTTCTTCGATTATTTTTTTGGTTCCTTCTTTGTAACCCAATCCGTTAAGGAAATCGGAGTTTACTAATTCGAAACCGCCTTTTTCACCGTAAGCTGCTTCTGAAATATCTTGATTGAAAATATTTTTAATTTCAGGCATTCCGTTAGTTCCCTTAAAGAAATTTGCGAAAGCATAATCACGTTCATCGCCACATGGCACCGCCATAACCGCTCCTGTTCCGTAACCAGCCAACACATAATCGCCAATCCAAACCGGAATGGGTTCTTTAGTAAATGGGTGTTCGGCATAGGCTCCAGTAAACACTCCAGAAATAGTTTTTACATCGGCCATTCTTTCTCTTTCCGAACGTTTTGCAGTTGCTTCCACATAAGCTTCAACCGCAGCTTTTTGATCTGGTGTTGTGATTTGAGAAACTAATTCATGTTCCGGCGCTAAAGTCATAAAGGTTACTCCGAAGATAGTATCAGGACGCGTCGTGAAAACTGAAATTAGTTTATCTGAATCTTTCAATTTGAAATCTACCGACGCACCTACTGATTTTCCAATCCAGTTGCGTTGTGATTCTTTGATAGACTCACTCCAATCGATAGTCTCTAAACCTTGTAATAATCTTTCGGCATAAGCAGAAATTCGCATCGACCATTGGGTCATTTTTTTACGAATCACAGGATGACCACCACGTTCTGATACACCGTTTACGATTTCGTCGTTGGCTAGCACTGTTCCTAATGCTGGACACCAATTCACTTCGGTTTCT
>CAIRMK010000024.1 GCA_903879645.1 uncultured Bacteroidota bacterium | reverse complement strand
CCATCAATTGACCGATATTACACAACAAGCCAACATCAAATCTACAGGGTTATGGTGTTTGTATTTTGATAAAGATACTCAGCAACTTTGGGTCGGTTCTATAGATAAAGGGATTTATATTGTTGATTTAAGTCAGCAAAAAAATACTCTTACTCCTTCATTTTTTGGATTAAAAGAACTTGAGGTTCAATGCTTATATAATGATTCCAACGATAACAAATGGATTGGAGCTAGAGATAACATAATTATACTTCATAAAGATTTAAGCTTTATAACATTTGATAGCAAACAACTTTGGAAAAAAATTGATACTTATTTCAAGCAATATGGACTTTCTCCCTATTCAATTGGTTCATACAACTTTTATAGAAAACGAAATAATTTCACCTGCTTTAATATTGTTTCAGATAATACACCTGACCGGGATGAAAGATTACGAATGGGCCCTTAAAACGTATTCGGGTATAGATGGACTTGAGGCAAGAGTATATTCCTTTATCGATAGAACCAACCCATAGTTGTTTGGTTTCTTTGTCGTAATACAAGCACCATAAGGCAGTTGAAGTTATATTGGTTTGTTGGGTTATGTCGGTCAATTGATTGTTAGAAAACTTAAATAAGCCTCCTTTTGGGTCAATCACATTCCAACCAGAACCATAAATATTATCTTTATCATCCTTAACAAAATCCCAAATAATTGGACATGAAATTTTTGTTTCCGAATTTGTTTTTAGATTTTTCAAATACAAATCAGCTAATGAGCCTCCTCCAAAATAGGTATTACCATCAACAAACGATGAATATAATATCAATGATGGGGTAAAAACTTTTTTTAATGTTGACTGTTGAATATCTTCTTGAATTTCAAGATTAAAAACATCAGAACGAGAAACTGTGATTAAGGTTTGATTTGCTTTTTCACTGATTCCAACGACTTGAAATTTGCCTATGGATGTTTTTTGAACGAATGATTTGAAGTGTTTTCCATCAAAGATGCTTAATCCGTTTTCAGTACCTAGAATAAGATAATTATGTTTAATAGAATAGTATATTTTTCTAATACAATTATTAATCAATCCATTTTCTTTGTTGTAGTAAGTGAACTTTTTGCCATCAAATTTAGCAAGTCCATTACCGTAAAGTGATAACCAAAGATTTTTATCCTTATCCTCAACAATAGACCATACCTGACAATATTTCAACCCATTGGTTTCATTATAAATCTTATATGTAGTTCCATCATAACAACATAATCCAGCTTCCGTTCCAATCCACATCAAACCTCGACTATCCTTAAAGAAACATTTGATACTGTTGCTAGGAAGTCCGTCATTTATAGTGATGTTCTTGCTTGGAATTGTTTGAGCGATTACTGCATTTATAACAAGTAGCAGAAAAAGAAATAAGCTATTTTTTTTTAATAATATCATTGATGAAATCATCTTTTTTTCTGACCGAAACAGGAAGTGACTCACCATTTGTCAATTCTACAAAGTAATCATTTGTCTTATTAAATCGGTTCACATAATTTATGTTAACAAGGTAACCTCTGTGAATTCGTTTGAAAATATCCTTTGGTAATATTTCTTCAACTAATTTTAGCGTTTTGGTAAGTGTTATTTTCTTTCCATCTAAAAAGACAACTTTAGTGTAATTGCTTTCTGCTTCGCAATATAGAATTGAATTCACTTTTACAAATTCAAAACCTGTTTCTGTTTGAAAAGCAATCTTATGATATTCGGAATTGCCAAAATCGATATTTTCTATGAGTAACATCAGCCTATCTTGCTGAGATGCTTTGTATTGTTTTCCATCATATTTTTTTATTGCTTCCAATAAATCGATATAACCAATTGGTTTTAATAAATAATCTAATGCACTAGCTTTTACAGCTTCAATTCCGAATTCAGAATGAGCAGT
>CAIRMK010000023.1 GCA_903879645.1 uncultured Bacteroidota bacterium | reverse complement strand
ATCCATCCAATATGTACGGCTACCATCGCTTATAGCGTCAATGCGGGCTAATTCGGCGTTTTCTTTTCGGTTAGATGGTTCGTTTGCCAAAATTTCCGCTTCCCTTGCCGTCAAATCTCTTTTACCATATTTAAATACCTTGATCGTGTTGTCGTCATATTCCGTCAATGAGGCGCAAGGCAATTCAAGAAAACTACCGTTAGGATTGCCCGATTCAACTTCAAGGGATATTCCGTTAGATTGCGTTTTGATGATTTTGCGGGCTTTCCCAATTCTATTTTTAATAGTTTCAGAAGATTCTGATAAACTATTAAAAGTCATCGTCAAAGTTTTACCAACTACTAAATCTCTTTTTAATTGTGCAAATGTTTTATTCATAATTTTTATGGTTTATTTCATTAAATCCTAATTGTTGAAAAAGTTTAAATAACATTTTTGCTTCCGCTTTTGTGAGTGTTATTGTAATTTTTTCGCCATTTAATTTAGTTAAATAATATATTCCAGCCAAATAATTTGTTTTCATATCATTTAATTGTTAATTCCGCGTCTTTTGTAATATCGCCATCAATTCTAATTACATATTTTGTTTTGTGGTTAAAGCAACCAGCTTTTTTCCTTTTTCCAACTTCACCCCATAAATAATATGTATCTGTTAAATATTCTGCGCCTCCGTCTGTACGGTGAAAATATAATTTAATTGTGTTTTTCATATTTTTATTTACAAATAGGCGTTAATTTTATTTTTCGACTTTTAAATTCTTTTTCAATTTCCCTATACCAATTTTGAAATTCAACAGGCGCGTTTTTTGGAAACAAATTTAACATACATTTCCACAAACATTGATCCGACATATTTTTTGGATTGACAAATTTCATATTTTTATTTGCTTAAATTATTTAAGTTATCCAGTAAATCGGGCATTGTTGAGTTTTCGTTTCGTCCGCTAGTGTAGTCTTTATTGTCTTTAGCAGTTCTAACTAACAAGTGATTAAACCATTCATTTTTGAAAAATCTAACATCTGAACAACTAATATATACCCAATTTCCAGTTTTGATATTTTTGAAAAATCCTGAAAATTCCGATATTTCGCTGAAGTTTGTAGGTCGCTCCAACTCCTGCGTCTACCGACCACTGGAAACCTGAAATGTTGGTGCTGGCAGTAGTTGAAATTGTTTGGTTGAAATAGTACTGATGCTGCGTGTAAACAGAACGAATTCCTTTTTCAACCATGCCGCCACCCGATAAATAAACTTCCCATTTGGTTGATGACCAGACTTTTGCAACAACATTTAGCGGAATTCCTAAATAATGCAGGTTTGATTGAGCATCATTTAAAACCGGTGGATTGTTTGAGAAAATTGTTTGCAAATAGGTGTAAACCAATCCTGTTTCAAGGCTAAACGTTTTATCCAGTTTTTTTCTGACTGCAAGACCAAACGAAACTGGCGTTGCGTAATTTATATGGTCAAAATTATCCGGTGCCATGATTGCTGTATAATCTGTTTTGGTACTAACAATATTATTACTCATAACAGCTGTTGGTAAGTT
>CAIRMK010000022.1 GCA_903879645.1 uncultured Bacteroidota bacterium | reverse complement strand
TCATTATTAAAAGGTTGAATTTATAGTTACAAATGTATTATTTAAGATGTTAATTTCTTGCAAAAATACAAAAAGATTGTATCTTTGCACCGGCAAGTCCTACACGACCAGCTCCTGCAGACTCCTCCAGGATGGGAACATAGCAAAGGTATGTGGTTGTAGCGGTGCGATGTAGGTCGCTTGCCTTTTTTTAATTCCGAACTTGTTTCGGAATCTTTTTTTTATATTTGATTCTGCTATCAAATTTCTAATCAACATTTCCTTCTATGAATTTATCTTGGCAAATTGTTCGATTTGAATTAAAGGAAACCTTCTCCATCTCTTACGGCAATTATTCTTTTAGGGAAGCTTTGATTGTATCATTAGAATCTCATCATTGTGTTGGATATGGCGAATGTACTGCTATTGATTATTATCAAATCAATTTGCACGATTTCATTCTTCAATTGAATATTGTTAAAGATGCTATTGAAAATCAAGTCCTTCATCATCCTACGGAATTTTATTTGTTTTTACAATCTTTAGCGTTGCCAAGTTTTCTTCGTTCCGCCTTAGATTGTGCGTATTGGGATTTGTTTGGAAAATTGGAAAACAAAAGTTTTTTAGCACTCAATGCTATTGCAGTAAAGCAGCTTCCAGAGTCGTCAATCACTATAAGTGTAGCGTCTGTCGCTACTCAAATTCAGAAAATAAAAGCATCTTCTTGGAATAGGTTTAAGGTAAAATGCCATCATTTTAATCAAGATGCTATTACGTCATTGCTAGAATTGGATTATAACATAGCATTAGATTCCAATGGCAGTTTTCAAAAAGAGGAATGTACTTGGTTAGAAAACAACTCAGCTATTGAAAAGTTCACTTATTTAGAGCAACCTATGGCAAAAGGAAGTGACAACTATACAGTTTTGCATTCTGACGGAATTGCCAATTGGATGGCCGATGAAGATTGTCAGGATGCCTCTTCATTGGAAACTTTACAACCCTACTATAAAAGTATTAATATTAAATTGGTCAAATGTGGTGGATTGACACCTGCCTTGCAGATGATTGGTCGCGCTAGACAATTGAATTTTGGAATTATGATTGGTTGTATGACAGAGTCCACTATTGGGATATCGGCGGATGCCGTATTAGCGCCTTTGGTTGATTATGCCGATTTGGATGGAGCCAATCTTATTGCCAATGACATAGCCAGTGGAACGGCTATTGTAAACGGTAAAATACAACTATCCGAACGTCCGGGATTAGGAATTAAATTGATTAATTAGTTTAAGTTTTCTACCTTTAGCCCCTAATTATAAGCTTATGAAATTTGAACCAATAGTTCCAATGATTTGGACAAAAGAATTGCAGAAAACAGTTGATTTTTACTGCGATATTTTAGGGTTTACTTGTGGGAATCAAAGTGAAGAATGGGGTTGGGCAGCTGTTTGTAAGGACCAATGCGAAATTATGATTGCAGAGCCAAACGAGAATACTCCTTTTGAAAGGCCTTATTTTTCGGGAACATTTTATATTAAAACCGATGATGTGGAAACCCTTTGGAATGAATTGAAAGACAAAGTTAAAATAGCGTATGATATTGAAGATTTCGATTGGGGGATGCGTGAGTTTGCTATTTATGACAATAATAGTTATATGATTCAATTTGGACAAGATTTATGGAAAAAGTAGTCTTTATAACAGGTGGTTCTTCTGGAATTGGTAAATCTATAGGTGAGTATTTGTACCACAAAGGTTTTGTTGTGTATGGAACAAGTAGAAACCCTGAACGCATTACTACTTCTATTTTTCCATTGATTGCTTTAGATGTGAGAGAGGTTCAAAGCATTCAAAAGGCGGTTGCTGAAGTGATTTCAAAAGCGGGACGGATAGACATTGTTATCAATAATGCAGGTGTTGGAATTACAGGTCCCATTGAAGAAATTCCGACTGAAGAAATCAAGAATAATTTTGAAACTAATTTATTTGGGCCGATTGAAGTGATGAAAGCAGTTTTGCCGCAGATGCGCGCTCAACAATCCGGTTTAATTATTAATATTACTTCCATTGCAGGGTATATGGGATTGCCTTATCGGGGTATTTATTCTGCGTCTAAAGGTGCTTTGGAATTGATTACTGAAGCCTTGCGAATGGAAGTCAAATCCTTTGGCATTCAAATCACGAATGTGGCTCCAGGAGACTTTGCTACTAATATTGCTGCGGGACGATTTCATGCACCTTTGATTAAGGGTTCTGCTTATGAAATTCCTTATGGTACTACATTAAAAATGATGGATTCGCATGTTGATTCGGGGAGTAATCCAGATCAAATGGCTGCAGCAATTTGGGCTATCATTCAAAATCCAAGTCCTAAAATTCATTATAAAGTGGGCGCTTTTATGCAAAAGTTTTCCATTGTTTTAAAACGAATATTGCCTGATACCGTGTACGAGAAAATACTGATGAATCATTATAAGCTATAGTGACTAGTGATTAGTGACTAGTAAATAGTGAAAAGAAAATAGAGAAAAGAGAATAGAATATAGATTTTCTTTAATTGAATTCGTAATTTTGCGCCTTACATAAATAAACACAACTACTTTTAATAGATACATTATGAAATTTTTTATTGACACCGCCAATTTAAACGACATTAAAGAAGCACAATCTTTGGGTATTCTTGATGGCGTAACAACTAATCCTTCGTTGATGGCTAAAGAAGGGATTACAGGGAAAAATAACATACTCAAACACTACGTTGACATTTGTACTATTGTAGATGGTGAAGTAAGTGCTGAGGTCAATGCTGTTGACTATGAAGGCATGGTTAAAGAAGGTGAGGAATTAGCCGATCTTCATGAGCAAATTGTTGTTAAGCTTCCGATGACTAAAGATGGGATTAAAGCGTGTAAATATTTTTCTGATAAAGGGATTAAAACGAATGTGACTTTAGTATTTTCTGCTGGGCAAGCTTTGTTGGCTGCTAAAGCAGGGGCTACTTTTGTATCGCCATTTATTGGGCGTTTGGATGATATCTCTACAGATGGATTGAATTTGATTCAAGAAATCAGAGAGATTTATGACAACTATGGTTATGAAACTCAGATTTTAGCGGCGTCTGTTCGTCATACTATGCACATTGTAAACTGTGCTAAGATTGGAGCTGATGTTATGACAGGTCCATTATCGGCGATCTTAGGATTGTTAAAACACCCCTTGACGGATATTGGATTGGCTCAATTTATTGCTGATTTCGAAAAAGGGAATAAATAAAAGATAGCATTTTAAACGTACGAAGTACAGTTTATCTATAAATAAAAAAGCGATTTTCAAATGAAAATCGCTTTTTTATTGTTTTTAAATTTAACCCTGACCTTATTATTTTAATTCTTCTTCAAAATGGACATCAAACATATTAGTAAAGCCATTTTTAATTGTTTTGTCTGCATTTATGATTAGGGTTCGATGTACTTTTGTGATTGCCCATTTGGCTCTGATATCTTCAAAATTAGCACATTTTAATTCTCTAATGGAACCAAAATGGTATTTATTTAGTGCTGATTTCCATTGTAATTCATTATCATCCAAATTGATGGCAATAAAATTATAATTAGGATATTTTTTCTTAAGTTCTAGTACTTTTTTATGAACGGCGACTAGATGAGAATTTAATTTTTCTGACCAAAAGAAAAGCACTGTATTTTGATTGATAATATCATTAGAAGAAATCGTTGTTCCATTCATTTCTTTTAACTTCACTTCTGGTAATTTCTTTCCAACGGTTAATAATTGAATAGCATTTCCAATTTTAAGAATTTCATTTTTCTTGCTATTATCGGTAGAATATTTGTGATATACTTTTAAAAATTCTTGGTTGTTGACCATATTTTGGTCTTCTAATAAATATTTTAAGGCAATATTGTTAAGGACAATATTTCTCACTTTTTCATTTTTAATGAGTGTATCCGCAATATTAAGTTTGTTGATATTTGTTTTTAAGGCTAAATCTAAATCGGAAAAATGGTTGTGATAATTTATGGCTCCCACATTGTTGAGCATGTGATCTAGATACATTACAAAAGGAGAAAACTCTGTTAATTCTTGATTTGTATAATCAATATCTTTTCTGAAAACATAATAATCTTTAGGTAATGAATTTGTTACATCTTCGCCAGTTCTCATCTTGTGAATGATTGGGTAGATTTCTTTTTTAGTGTAATAGGGATAGTTTACTATTCCATTAGCATAGATATCAAAATCATTGCTCCATTTTATTTCAGCTTTTTTTGCTGTATAGAATTTTTTATTAGCTGTATTGATAGTATTAATGTAGTCATTGAATTTGTCAAATTTATAGTCAAAAACTTCAAACATGTTGTTTTTGTCTTTTTCATTCCTCAAATACATGTCCATTAGGAAATTATTTTTTTGGTCTCCACGTCCACAAAATATTATGGATTCATCAAATTCTTTGGAGTCGATATGGACTTTTATGCTGTCATTTTTATCAAAATAGACATATTGGTATTCGGGTTCATTTTTAAAGGTATAAAGACCAGGAGTAAGCGAATCAAATTTTTTAAAGAAGGTATTATCCTTTTTAAGAAAGAGTGTATCTATAACAATGTTATTTTTACAAAAAAGGACATATGGTTTAGATGGATTGGCCACTTCACCACCAAAATAAGCCACATAATTATCTCCAGAAAACTCTTTTTTGCAAGACGTTAACAATGATAAAAGTACCAATGGTATGATGTAAATTCTGTAGAAGGGCATTTCTTTCATTAAAATAATTATAGCTAACAAATGTATTTAGATGATTTTAAATATATTGTTAATCAATAGTTAAAGTATAGTTTATTAATGTAGTGCTGTGGTAGACACTTTTTCGATTCCTAATAAATGTAAATCAATGTGTCGGTCATGCGCTTTGTTTGTGTATTCACTTATGACTTCAAGGATATCATAATCAATAAAAGTGCAATGATTTCCATCAATGGTCAGCATGCTGTATTCCGGAATTTTGTCCAGTACGGTTCTGAATTTCACTTTGTTAAGAAAAGTTACATTGTCATGTAGTTTGATATGGTAATAATTGGTTTCGTGTTTTTTGTAATGCGTAATATTATAATCTGCTTGAAAATTATTTTGAATAATAAAGTACAGTGAAATAAATAGTCCGATGGTTACTCCAATTAATAAATCCGTAACTAATATGGCTATAATTGTGATAATAAACGGGAAAAACTGTTTCCAACCTAGACTCCATAGGTTTTTATATAATTTAGGTTTAGTCAAATTATACCCAGTGATTAGTAGTATCGCTGAGAGAGAAGCATAGGGGATTTTATTCAGTAAAGAAGGAAGAAGTAGTACCGCTAGTAGTAAGAATAACCCATGTGTAAATGCGGAAAGTTTGGTTCGTCCGCCGGCATCCACATTCGCGGAGCCTCTTACCACTACAGCCGTCATTGGGATTGCTCCGAGTACTCCACAGGCGACATTTCCGATACCTTGTGCTACTAGTTCTCTATTGATAGGGGTAATTCGGTTTCTTTTATCTAATTTATCTACCGCTTCCACGCACAGCAACGTTTCTAATGACGCTAGCATTCCAATCATTATTCCATCTTTCCAGATTTCTATCTTAGAGAACATTAGGGAGAAATCAGGGAAGACAATGTTCCCAAAAAGATTATCCGGAATGGTTACTAATTGGGTTGGTTTTAATTGTAGGTTTATCGTGTTATTGGCTAAGATAAGATTCAATGCTATTCCGATTACTACCACTAATAGAGGCGCTGGAATTACTTTGAACTTTTTTGCTGAAGGCTGATTGAGGTACATTAAAATCGCAATTGACACTATAGAAATCAGGATCGTACCTCGGGTTAAGTGCTGATTGAGATGCAGAATGTTTCCCATGATATTTTCATGAGAGAAGAGTTTGATAAAACCACTTGTCCAAAAATCGGGTTGGTCGTAGCCCAAAGCTAGGGGAATTTGTTTAGAGATTAGTATGATTCCGATTGCGGCTAACATTCCTTTGATCACGGCTGAAGGAAAGTAATTGGCTATTAGTCCCATTTTCAGCAGTCCCAGTACAATTTGAAATAATCCTGCGACTATTACGGCTAATAGGAAGGTTTGAAAATTTCCTAAAGAAATGATAGAGGCGCCCACTAAAGTCGTTAATCCCGCTGCGGGTCCTGAAACCCCTAATTGAGACCCACTGATCACCGACACCATCAAACCACCAATGATACCCGATAATAATCCCGCATATAGTGGCGCTCCGGAGGCTAATGCGATACCCAAACACAACGGTAAGGCTACCAAAAAGACAGAAAGTCCTGCTGGTAAGTCGTGTTTTAGCCAAAGAAGTCGGTAGTACCTTAATTTTCTATTCATAGCTCCATTATTAGTACAAATTTAGCGGTAATATAAGGTTGATATTATGATTTCTGTCATTTGTTTTACTAATTTTGAAAAAAATAAATCAGAGATAAAGCTATGAAAAAAATACTTATTTTATTTTCATTCCTTCTTATTTTTTCTTCGGGCTTTGGGCAGACCCACTTTGGTGCTCCAGAAGTAGATCCTATTGTCATTCAAAGCAAGTTTGTGGATTGGTCGGCTTATCAAAATAAAAACATTATGCTTTCTAGGGATTTTGTGGCGGTCGATGCTACTTCACAAGTTATCACTAAGGATGTTTTTTTAAATGCATTGACTACGGGGAATTACATACCCATTCGATTGCAGTCTACCGATTCTTTGTATTATTATCAACTGTTTGCTATAGCACCTACTTCAGATACCAGTATTAAAGCGACTATTGCTCAACTTGCTTTTGACGAGTATGAGCATTTTAAAATGGAAGGGAAGCCCTTTCCGTCATTTAATTTTGTGGATTTGAATGGGAATCGCGTTACTAATGCAACGATGAAAGGTAAGCTGGTTGTCATTAAATGTTGGTACATTCATTGTCCTGCTTGTATCAAAGAATTTCCCTTCGTCAATGCTTTGGTGGAGCGGTATAAAGACCGAAATGACATTTTGTTTGTCAGTTTTGCTGAAGACACTCCAGAACAACTGAAGGCCTTTTTGGCTAAAAAGCCCTTGTCTTATTTGGTTATTCCGGATATGAAAATTTATATGAATGAGACTTTGCATTTGAATTCGTTTCCTACCCATTTTATTTTGGATAAGGAGGGATATATTGCTAAAGTACTGCTCAATTATGAAAGCTTGGAAGTGGCGTTACAACAAGCCAGTGGCCTCAAAAAATAATTACAAAGTTGGCAATAAGACTTTGTCGATGATGTGTAGGACACCATTATTGCATTGTATATCTGTTGTTGTAATGGTGGCAATTCTGTTGTTTACATCTTTGATTTTAGCCCCTCCTGTAAGTTGTAGTGTAAAGCTTTGCGGAGTTAGCAATGTTGGCACCACTAATCCTTCTGTAAAAGTACTAGACAGATTACTTCCATTGGTTATATGGTAGGTTAAAATACTCGTCATGTTGGCGTCAGTTAAGGCAGCAATACCACCAGTACCCGTTAGTTCGGTATCTAATGCTGTGAATGCCGTGTTGGTTGGGGCATATGCTGTGTAGAGTGTAGTTCCCGTTAAGTTTGCCAAAACTGTTGCTTGTGCTGGTAAAGCCAAGGTTGTGGCTAGGGTTGAAAGCGTAAGATTGGCACTTGTATGAATTGCCAGTGTAGGCAAGTCAATGACAGTATCTACAATATGCATGGCTCCATTAGAGGCAATGATATTGGATGTTACTACGTTGGAAACGCCATTTACTTTAACTCCTGCCGTGGTGTCAATGTATAAGCTTAGGTTGTTTGTGGTTGAAGCCGCTCCCAAGGCAAATGATTTTACGTAGCCAGTAGTTAACTGAGAGGTTTGAAACGTACCATTAATCACATGGTTAAGTAATAGATTTTTCAATTGGTCTACTGGGATATCATTGATTGTTGTATAGCCTTTAGCGGTACAATAGGCAGTGAATGCATCATTGGAAGGTGCGAAAATAGTACGCGCCCCATTTTCTTTATAAGTAGCGGCTAAGCCAGTGATGTTTAAGGCCTGTGTAAACGTTTTTAAATCCGATTTTCTAGACGCAATATCGGTAAGCGTATTATCGGTTTGCGATGTATCAGTGCTTTTGGAACAAGAACAAATTACGACTGCTACAAAAGCAATTAGTATATATAATCTAGATTTAAAATATCTTTTCATGGTTAGAATTTTATCAATTTTCAAATTTATAAAAAAAAATAGTTTATAGGTACTCAATTATTTTATTAATTCAACATTAACTGTAATGAATACGTTTTATGGCTTCTTCGTTCTGTTAAAATTAATTATAAATTAATACGAAATCAATCATTCATTTAGTAATTTCGTGCGTTCAATATTACTAAATGACTTTGAAGCGATTTACAATCACACTATTTTTCAGCCTTGCACTACTTTCTACTGCTTTCGCGCAGCATAATCACATTCAGGGAAAAGTAGTTGATGCCAATAACAAACTCCCAATAGAAGGCATTACGGTTACACTTTTACCAATCAACAAAACTACACTAACCGACGAAAACGGAAGTTTTACGTTTAACGACAGCAAAGAGCATCTCCAATCCATCGTATTTTCGGGATTTGGTTATGAAAGAATGGTTCTTGCTGTTTCTGATTTTACATTGGGTGCTACAATAGTTGTAAAACCCAAAAGCGCCACCACCTTAGATGAGGTAGTTATCAACTCAGGAACGGGCACTACACAACGCAATCAGATTAGTAAATTGGATATTCAGATGCGCGGTGTTACCAATTCGCAGGAGGTTTTGCGTATTGTGCCGGGATTGTTTATTGGACAGCATCAAGGTGGAGGTAAAGCAGAGCAAATATTCATACGCGGTTTTGATTGCGATCATGGTACTGATATCAGTCTGAATGTAGATGGTATGCCTATCAATATGGTTTCTCATGCTCATGGGCAAGGCTATGCCGATGCTCATTTTATTATTCCAGAGACGATAGAAAGTGTTGATTTTAAAAAAGGAAGCTACAATGCCGAAAAAGGCAATTTTGATACTGCTGGTTATGTTGATTTCAAAACTGCCAACTCTATTGATAAAAATACGATTAAGGTAGAAGGGGGTATGTATAACACGGCTAGGGTAGTAGGTGTTTTTAATTTGTTAAACGATACACAAAAAGCCAAGCAACAATCTTGGTATATGGCTACGGAGTATCACTATTCCGATGGGTATTTTGACCATCCACAGCATTTTAATCGTTTCAACTTTTTTACGAAGTATCATGGTAAAGTGTCGGAGAGCAGTTTTTTACAGCTTTCTGCCTCTACTTTATATAGTAAATGGAATGCTTCGGGACAAATTCCAGAGCGTGCTGTAGCGGAGGGATTAATTGGTTTTTATGGCGCACTCGACCCCACTGAAGGCGGTGTGACCGCTCGTTCCAATGTTAATGCGCAATTGCTTACTACCTTGAAGAATCATGACTTTATTAAGAACCAAGTGTATTATACTAATTATAGTTTTGATTTACACACTAATTTCACTTTCTATTTAGATTATCCGATTAATGGTGACCAAATCCGTCAGAAAGAGAATAGAAATCTATTGGGTTATAATGGCAGTTACAACCACATTAGTTATGCGGGTAACACCAAAATCACTACCGATGCTGGCATCAATGTGCGATGGGACAAAACAAATAATTCGGAGTTGTCACATACGGTTGACCGTTATACCGTTATTAATCCCATTAAACTGGGTGATATTTCTGAGTTGAATGCGGCAGTTTATATAAGTGAGACGCTTACATTCAATGAAAAATGGCATGTGAATGCGGGATTGCGTTTTGACCAGTTTTATAATCAATACTATAACAAACTCGCTTCCGACCCTATTTTGAATGGGGTAGGGTTGTATAAAGCCAATGCCAATATTGTGAGTCCAAAGTTGAGTGTCTATTACCAAGCTAGTAAGAACACACAATTTTATATTGCTTCCGGTAGGGGATTTCACTCTAATGATACCCGTGCTGTTGTGGCGACTGATGGGAAACAAATTTTACCGCCGGCTTATGGTGTTGATTTAGGAACGCTCTTCAAACCAACGAATCATTTACTATTACATCTTGCGGCTTGGTATATGGGTTTGAAGCAGGAGTTTGTGTACAGTGGCGATGGAGGTATAGTTGAAATTACAGGCCGAACCCAACGCATCGGTTTGGATGGTTCTGTTCGCTATGAGCCTATAAAATCAGTGTATGTTGATCTTGATGTGAACTACGCTCACGGAAGATATGTGGACTTGCCTAAAGGACAAGATTATATCCCTTTAGCACCAATTTGGAGTGCCACGGGCGGGATTATGTATAAAAACAAAAAGGGTTTCAATGGTGGCTTGCGTTATAGGTATTTATCCGATAGACCGGCTGTTGAAGATTATTCGTTAACCGCAAAGGGTTATTTTGTTACGGATGCTGTATTGAATTATACTAAACCCCGTTACGAAATTGGGTTAAAAGTAAACAACATTTTCAATACCCAGTGGAAGGAGACGCAATTTGCGACCACCACCCGTTTGCCTAATGAAGCTACTCCTGTAAATGAAATTTGTTTTACTCCGGGTACTAAGTTTGCGGCTTTGTTGGGTGTGAGTTATTTCTTTAAGTAATAATTTTTTTTATATATAACTTCAATAACGAATTGTAATAAATTATTAATTACGTTTTTTCATGAATGATATCACAATTTAAATTAAATTTGATGTAAATGTTTTCTAAATTTGTTTCACTCTAAAAGAAACATTCAGCAAATGAAAATAAAAGTTGGATATTTACTAGTGTTTCTGTTAACCACCTCGGTACTATTTGGTTTTACTTTTACAGCGACACCAACCGCTGAAACATGTTCAGGAAATGGAGCCATTTCTTTTTCAAGTGCTAATGCCGACCCGAATGGAACGATTGTTTATATTGTTTATAAGCTTCCCAATGTTACCACACCTTATGCTACTGTAAATGGTGCGCTTTTAACCGGATTGTCAGCGGGTACGTATCGCATCATTGCCAAGGAAACCGTCGGGAATACTTCTACGCAACAACAAATGGATGTGGTCGTAAACGATGGAAAAGCACCCTTAGTTTATTCCGTTCAAAGTTTAAACCAAGCGTGTTCTAATACTAGTAATATTTCCGTTACTGTTATTTCAGGAACGGCACAGAGTTATGAAATATTTTCGGGACCCATGCTTTTTCCACCACAAGCCAGTAACACTTTTAGTGGTTTGCCTGTGGGTGTCTATAAAATTAGAGTATTTGATATTTGTGGCGTAGGAGTAGTACAAACCTTTACCGTAAATCAAAATACAGCAGGAATTACTATTGGAGCTCCTACATTTTCCAATACGGTACCGCCTTTGTGTAATTTTACGGTAGCCACCAATAGTATTACACCCGCAACAGGAACGGTTTTGGGTTATCCTTTGTCCATTACCTATACGATTCATCCACCAGGAGGTGGGGCGCCTATAGTGCAAGTAATGAACCTACTCAGTGGCAATGCTACTTCACAAAACCTTGTGGAGACTATCCCTGATTATGTCAATCAAAATTATGATTATGATATCACCATTGTTGATGCTTGTCATAGTACCTATACGCAAAACTTTCCGGTGGTGAAAAACATTACGCTCTCTAGTACCCTTGTAGTTTTAGATTGCGACCAAAATTATTTTACTTTAGAACTGTCTAATTACACTCCTCCGTTCCAGTTGAATTTTACAGCTTCTCCCGCAGGATTTAATCCCAATGCTTTTAATGTAAACTATCCCGGACCCTACAATCAAGATTCTATTCAATTTGGAGATGCCATCACCATTACACCTTTTGGTAGTTATACCGTAGCCGTAGTTGATAATTGTGGAAGAACCGCCACCCATAGCTTTACTATAGTTCCCAATCCACCGATGCCTTCCGCAGTGGGAACAAATAATGGCTGTTTAACCAATGCAGGGACAATCGTAGTTACAATTCCTTCTTATACTATTGCTACCGCCATTATAATTTCAGCTCCTCCGGCCTATTCACAACCTTTACCTTCCGATGTTAGTTCTTCTATTGATGTCAATGGTGTTTTAACTTTAAACCCAGTGCCGCTAGGCGATTATGTGATTCAACTCACCGATAAATGCAATATTGCGTTAGCTCCCATTCTCTGTACGGTTCCCATTTATGTAGATCAAGGACTTTCAGCAGTGGATCGACCGGGTTGTGATTTGCAAAAAACATCAATAGAACTTTCGAGTAATAATAGTAAATTAACCGTTGTCAAGATTACTGCAGCTCCAGCATCTTATGGACAAACATTACCTTATGATGTTTCTACTAACATTACCTCTAATGGCAAGTTGTATCTCGACAATTTACCCAGTGGCACTTATACTTTTTCAGGGATTGATGATTGTGGATTTAGCAATACACTTACCGTTGTTGTTTCAGGATATGCTATTACTACGAGCACTTTCTCCCTTCAGCCCAATTGCGGTTCTTTTAATATACCCCTTGATTTTGTGAGTAATGGTACTGTAAATGAATCTTTCTGGTTGCAAAAGTTGATTGACCCTGTTGCTGGTACCTGGGGAAGTCCTGATACCGGAAGTATTTATACTGCGGGAAGTGTCCCTAATGCTACTAATTC
>CAIRMK010000021.1 GCA_903879645.1 uncultured Bacteroidota bacterium | reverse complement strand
CTTGGCTTTATCATCAACAGTTATTTGGCTAATTGCCGAAATTACGCCTCCTGCAACGGCTACATAACCTACTGCAGTAACTACTGCTGCAGGTAAAATAACAGGAGAAGCTACTATTGAACCACTAATGCCTAATAATGCCAATCCAATACTTCTCAAAATCTTAAAAAACTTCGGAGTTGGAGCTTTCGCTCTTTCAAGTATATTCATAAAAATACCTATTTAAGATTTCACAATCAATTCAACACTTTCATTAGTATCTAAAACTTTATAAACCAACCTTTTTAGAGTAATAAATGCCTTTCGCGACATTAAGCCTAAACCTGGTCCAGAAAGCTTAGTTACTGGAGCAATACAACCATTCAATTCTTGCAAAGCATTATTCGCTGGATGAAACAGAATTAAACTTCTGTTTTGAACATTTTCAATTTCCAAATGCCATTGAAATTTTTGGCTGTATCGTTTTTTAATAAAATATTTCCCTTCCGGAATGCAGGAAACTCTCGTTTCGTTATTCTTCCAAGGCAATTCAATTGTATTACAGATGAGTTTGCCCTCACATTCGAGTTTACCATTAGTTCCGTCAGGGAAATAAGTTCTAGTGAGTACTAAAATCACTACACACCACCATCAACTTTCACAACCGCTAATGGATTAAATGCACCATTTTTTAAAGGATACATTTGTCCATTTACTTCTTGGTAAAACTCAATACCTAAAGCCAAAAACAATGGTTTTGTACTCGCTGGAGTAACTGCATTGACTTGGTTGATTGGTGCCGTAGCAGCAGCATCCCAAGGTAAAATTGCAGTTTCAGAATGAGTTTCGATAAAAGTTTCTGCTTCAAAATCAATTTCAGCACCAGCCGAAATAATTTTAAAATGAGTCGTTCCACCAGGCGCGGCAATCATATTCACTGGAACAAATGATGCCAAATCAACTGTAATTTCTCCAGCTACTCTGTCAATAGTTCCAACAAAAGGAGCATACAAACTTGTTCCCAATTTACCACGAGTATTGAATTCAAAGCCAACCAATAAGTCAACTTCACCATCAATTACATTTCGCAATCCTCTTTCGCTAACCATTTCAGCTTGAATCACTTTAACCATAGTTTGTGTCAAACGGCTTACCATTCTACCATCTGCAGAATTCAAAAGCAAAGCTCTCAATGCCGTTCTCAAAACCTTTCCAGCCTTTCCAGCTCTTCCAAACTCGGAACCATTCTCACGAGTTCTTTGAAACGCAGGGTCATTTTTGATTCTACTAGCGTCAATTCCGCCTTTTTCTCTCGCCAAGTGACCATCTTGCGTTTTGTAAAAAGTAATATCTCCGATAGTACCTTTTAGTTTAATTATGCCTTTCTGTCTAGCCATAACTTCAAAATTTTAATTATTAAAATCAGTGATCATTTCCCTCAATCATCATCTTGTTGCAACATCCATCGATTGATTTCAAGAACAAATTTTAGTCAATTAAACCGATTAAAAAAGCAGCACCACTACAATATGTCACTTTGTGACATAAATGGCAGAAATCGACATAAATACACGTTTTTGAACCTAAAAATTAAAAGTAAATTGCAGCTTCTAAACAAAATAGATTTTTTACTAATTTTATACTGTTCAAAAAATGGGATTATACGGCTTTCATGTAAGTCAAAGCCTAGTTAAAGCTATAGATAGAGTATGAAAATTGAAAATAAGAGATTGTGTATCTACCCAAAGGACATACAACGTATTACAGGGAAGAGTTACAGGCAAAGCATACGAATGTTGCAAAATATCAGAAAGGACCTCAATAAGCTCCAAAATGAACTTGTGAGCATCGAGGAGTTCTGCCAATACACTAGCTTAAAATATGAACAAGTTGAGCGTTTAATAATAGGTTAGTTTTTAAAGTTTACTTGTTCAAAAAACAAACTTTACTTGTCTGTAAAATAAATAACTACCTATTCAAATTTTAATCACAAAACAGAATTTAAATTGAAGTATTTTTTGTAAATTTGAAGTATCAACATAGATGATAAACCACAATAATTTAGAGGGGTACTATTAGGGGTACTTGAATTAAAAACAAAATATACTACATTGTATATCAGCAATATAAAGTCAGGAGGTTAAACCCTCTTTCTCCGCCAGCCGAAAGGCAAACGGTACTAAAACCCACTAAATTCAACAATTTAGTGGGTTTTTTCTTTTAAGG
>CAIRMK010000020.1 GCA_903879645.1 uncultured Bacteroidota bacterium | reverse complement strand
GTAATTCATTAGTAATGTATAGTTTGTGGTTGTATTAAATAGTAAAGTAAATGTAACTAATTATACTATACAACCTAAAACATTCTTGCTAAATAGATATACACGAAATCGATTGCGTATAAAAACCAAAATAAACACAAGTAAATAATAATTTAGACATCTAATAAAGATAGATATTCTAGTTAAAATAAAATTATCAATGAAAAAACTGATTGTACTACTCTTAATTTCGTCGCTATCTTTCGCTCAAAACAACAAACAAAATATTCGTGGAATTGTTATTGATAAATTATCTCAAAATCCAATAATTGGTGCAACAGTTAAAATAAATAATTCTGATAAGCAAACCATAACTGACTCAAAAGGTAATTATATTTTAACCGATCTTTCACCCGATAGATATGAACTTAAAGTCTCTTTTACAGGCTATAAAGAAGTTGTAATTTTTAATGTTATTGTAACATCAGGAAAAGAAGTAATTCTGGATATTACTTTAGAAGATGAATTCAAAAAATTAGATGAAGTAGTTGTGAATACATCTAACAAAGCAAGTTATATTAATAAATTAGCGACAGTGAGTACTCGAACTTTTTCTATGGAAGAAGTCAACCGTTTTGCTGGTGGACGTAGTGACGTTGCGCGGTTGGCTGCCAATTTTGCAGGAGTAAGTACACCCGATGATAGTAGAAATGATATAGTAATTAGAGGAAATTCTCCTGTTGGAGTTTTATGGCGCATAGACGGTATGAATGTTACTAATCCCAATCATTTTGCTGCTGTCGGAACTACTGGAGGAGCTGTAAGTGCTTTAAATACTAATTTATTAAAGAATTCCGATTTCTTTACTTCTGCTTTTCCTGCTGAATATGGAAATGCTACTTCGGGAGTTTTTGATATTGGCTTTAGAAATGGAAATTCTAAAAAGAGAGAAACTACAATTCAGCTTGGCGTAATTACAGGTCTTGAAGCCACAACCGAAGGTCCTATTAACAAAAATAATGGCTCCTCCTATTTGGTAGGTTATCGTTATGGTTTAGCTAGTGTAGCACAAGCTGTTGGAGTAAATATTGGGACTACTGCTACACCATCTTATCAAGATTTATCTTTTAAATTGAATAGTGGAACATCAAAATTTGGTAAATTTTCTATGTTTGGTATTTTAGCAACAAGTACCATTAATATTGGAGGAGGAAATTCTAATAGCTTATATCGAAATGGAAATCAAGTTGATTTTGGTAGTAAAATAGGGATTGTAGGCTTGAATCATTTTAAACAACTCAATGATAAATCATTCATCAGTTCGACCATTGGATTGAATTATACTAAAACCGACCAAACTTCATATGATTTTGATAGAATGGCAAATTTGAATTTTACCAAAGAAGTTAGTAATGTTGCCAAAACAGGTTATAACTTTAATACAAATTATAATTTAAAAGTAAATTCAAAGTTTTTTATAAAAGCAGGAGTTCAAGATGAATTAATGGGTTTAAATTTATTTTACAAAACAAAAGACAATAGTAATGCTGACTGGAAACAAGTTTGGGATTATAATAGTTATAGCAATTTAGCGCAAGCCTTTATTCATGGCAAATACAACATTAGCCAACAATTTACTTTAAATGCTGGCGTGCATTCGCAAAAGTTTTTCTTGAATAATTCCTTCTCTATTGAACCGCGTTTGGGATTGAAATATGCCTTAAATAGTAAAAGTAGTTTTAGTTTAGGATATGGGCTACATTCGCAAATGCAACCCAT
>CAIRMK010000019.1 GCA_903879645.1 uncultured Bacteroidota bacterium | reverse complement strand
AACGGTTTAGGAGATATGAAAAAGAAAGAGTTCTATTTTACAAAAGCCAATTCGCTCATTGAGAAACAAAAGAAATAAATTCTAAACCCCTCGAATTTTTGAAACCTACATGAAAAAATATTTAGCACTTTTAGTATTGATTTTACTTAGCTCTTGCAAATCCAAAGCATTTTTGGCGGAAGGAAGTGCAAGCAAAAACTTATCGGCAGATAAAATAATAAACAATCACTATAGCAATAAAACAGAATTTTCTACTTTAAATATAAAAGCAAGCGCCAAATATCAAGATGATAAGCAAACGCAAAATGTACAAGCCGAAATTAGAATTAAGAAAGACGAAAAGATTTTAGTTAGCATAAAAGTTTTAGGGTTTACTATGGCTAAAGCTTTGATTACCCCAACTTCTGTCCAATATTATGAAAAGATAGGAGGAAAATATTTTGAGGGTGATTATGTTGGATTAAGTCAATGGTTGGGAACTGATTTGGATTTTCAAAAAGTGCAAAACATGTTTATTGGAAAAGCAATTGATGATTTACACAAAGGGAAATATGCCGTTTCTATTATGGAAAAATTGTATAAATTACAATCCAATTCAGAGGGGAACACCGATACATCTTTCTTCTTTGAAAGCAGTAATTTTTTGGTAAAAAGACTAGAAATTAATCAACCTGCACTCGATAGAACGTTGCAAGTAGCTTATCCAGATTATAAAAAATACGATGAAATGATTTTACCATTATCTTTGGCAATCGATGCTAGACAAAAGGAGAGTAAAACCAACATCGACATCGAATATAAAAATGTTACCTTCAACGAAGACCTTACATTTCCCTACAGTGTTCCAGAAGGGTATGAAAGAATTTTTATTGACAAGATATAAATACTATGCAAAAAAGATTAATCACATTACTTTTCATTTGTCTGACTTCATTGGCATGGAGCCAGCATACACAAGAAGAATTGGAGCAACGAAAAGCTAAAATTCAACAAGAAATTGAAGAAAAGCAAAAAATGTTGGATGAAGTTAAAGGCAAAGAAAAATCAGTTGTCAAATTGTTGACTCTTCAAAAAGAGAAAATTGGTTTGAAAGAAAAACTGATTACTACTACCGAAAAACAAACCAAATTGTTGAGCAATGATATGTATATTAATCAGGTTCAAATAAACAAACTGAAAAAAGATTTGGTTATTCTTAAAGAGGATTATGCTGCTATGATTGTGAAATCTTACAAAAGTAGATCGCAACAAAGTAGGGTTATGTTTTTATTGTCTTCAGAGAGTTTTTTACAAGCCTATAAGCGATTGCAATACATGAAGCAATATTCTAGTTATAGAAGAATGCAAGGGGATGAAATAAAAGACAAAACAGCGAAGTTAGCCGACTATAATTTAAAATTAAGCGGACAAAAAACAGAAAAAGTTAAGTTGATTACTGAGCAAGAAAATCAAAAACAAGATTTAGAAAAAGAGAAACAAGAACAAGAAAAAATAGCTAATAGTTTAAAGAAAGACAAAAAACAAATTGCAGCTGAGATCAAGAAAAAACAGCAAGAAACTAAAAAAATAGATGCTCAAATTCAAAAATTAATTCGGGATGCGATTGCAGAAGCCAATAAAAAAGCGGCGGCTGCCAAAGTAAAAGCCAATCCAAAAACGACTACTGTTGCTGAAACGAAGCGTATTGAAGAATCGACTAAAATTGTTTTGACGCCCGAAGGGCAATTAATTTCCAATAATTTTAAAGCCAATAAAGGAAGATTGCCTTGGCCTGTAGAAAAAGGGGTAATTACTTTAGGATATGGTGATCAACCCCATCCGGTATATAAAACACTGATGATTCACAATAGTGGTGTAGAAATAACGACAGAAACAGGAGCTAATGCTAGAGCCGTATTTGGAGGCGAAGTAACCAAAGTTATCGTAATTTCACCATTGAATAAAGCGGTATGTGTGCAACATGGAGATTACTTTACCGTATATCAAAATTTAAGTTCGGTGAGTGTTAATGCAGGGGATAGAGTATCCACCAAACAAAGTCTTGGGAAAATTAGAACTAATGCCGAAGGGAAAACCATATTAAAATTCTTGATTTCTCAAAACACTACATATGCCAACCCTACGATGTGGTTGAATAAATAGAATTTCACCTTATTAGACTCAATTTTCAGGCAAATAAGATGAAATTCTAGGATTTGAATTCAATAGTTTTATATAAACAAAGCCTTTAATTCGGTGGCATCATGAGGATTCATTTTTCCTGCGAGTACCAAACTCAATTGTTTTCTTCTTAAGGCAGCATCAAATCGTGATTTTTCTTCGTCTGATTCCGGTTCTAATAAAGGAACTGAAACTGGATTTCCAGATTCATCAACAGCTACAAAAGTATATATAGCTTCGTTGGCCTTTGTTCTAATTCCAGATTCTCTGTCTTCAATCCAAACATCTAAATAAATTTCCATAGACGAGGTAAAAGCTCTGGATACTTTTGCTTCAATGGTTACCACGCTTCCTAAAGGAATGGAACGGTTGAAAGCCACATGATTTACCGAAGCGGTTACCACAATTCTTCTGGAATGTCTTCTTGCTGCTATACTAGCAGCCCTATCCATTCTAGCCAATAATTCACCACCAAAAAGATTGTTTAATGGATTGGTTTCGCTTGGTAATACCAAATCGGTCAGTATGGTTAAGGAATCAATAGGATGTTTTGGAGTCATAGGTTTTTTTGCAAAGGTATTAAAAACAGTATAAGTAAGTTTCTAAAAACAAAAAATCCCGAAATAATCGGGACTTTTTTATAGTTCTTCAATCAACAACCAAGCTTCTGGATTGTGTGATTTTTGTATTTTTTGCATTTGGCTTTGAGCTTCGGTATAAGAAGTAAAACTACCATAAATGACAGGATATAAACCATGTTTGTTTTTGGCTATTTTTTTTGCGGGATATCCTAATTTAACAAGCTCGTCATACATTTTAGTAGCATTTTCTTCTTGTAAAAATGCGCCAGCCACAATATGGTACGGCATTTTCCCTTCAGTCACATTCAAGGTAACAGTTGGCAGTGGATTGGAAATAAAAAATGTAGCTTCTTGAATTTTTTGGTTGACTTGTTTTTGAACTTTAGTTTGAACCGCTAATGTTTCTGCTTGGATTCTATTTTGATAATATTGATTTCCAAAGAATCCACTAACACCTACCAAACTAGCACCAAGAACAAAAACAGCAGCATATTTCAATACATTATTATATGCTCTTTTTTCAGGAATAAAAGTAATAGGTTCTTTTTCTTCAAGAACATTCAATTCTTCTTTGTATTCTTCGCGTTTAATATTTGGCGAAGCAAAAGTAGATAATCCAAAAGAAGACGTTAAATAATTAACTTGATCAGCAGGAACAAAAACCAAATTTTTTTCAGCATTTAATGTCAATTCTCCAATGTTTTTCAGCGAAATTGAACCTTGTTCTTGTAGTTTGTTTTTCCATGAATTTACTTCGTTTTGGATAACCGTAACCGCAATTTCATAAGGCATTTTCTCCGCTTGAGCGATATGATTTGCTAATAAACCATCATTGTTTTTTAAATAGGAATTGAACGACACCAGTTTTTTTGGTGGGTAAAACGAATGAGAACCTTCTTGTAATTGTGCGGATTGAATTTCGGTTAAAAAAGCCCCGAATCCAGGCACGGTTACACATTGGTAACGGTAAAGTAATTGCGAAATGTATTGGTCAATCTTCATAATGACAAATTTAATTATTTAATGTGTACTGCAAAATTTTATCAACAAACTTTGTTAACAATTTTAATTCTTCTTATTTTTGAATTTCTATTTTATACACCATACAGCTTTAATTTCATGAACGACACCGAATTACTACACCTGTTAGCCCTATTAAAAATTGAGGGAGTTGGCGATATAGTTGCCAAAAAATTACTAAATCATTGCGGAAGTGCGACGGAAATCTTTACAACAAAGGCATCCATTTTATCCTCTATCGATGGAGTTGGAGATGTTTTGATTAAAAATCTGAAAGACAAATCCGTTTTTAAGTTGGCAGCATCCGAGCTTAAATTTATTAATGACAATCCTATAAATTTATTGTTTTATCAAGATGAAGCTTATCCAAATCGATTGAAACATTGTATTGATTCTCCTGTTTTGCTATTTGCTTCTGGAAATATGAATATGAATCATCGGAAAATCATCAGTATAGTGGGCACTCGTGAAATTACTTCTTATGGGATGGAGTTTTGTAAAAAACTAATAGAAGATATAGCGCCTTTAAACCCTATTATAGTGAGTGGATTTGCTTATGGAGTTGATATTGTTGCTCATAAGGCTGCCATGGATTGTAATTTGCAAACCATTGGTGTGATTGCACATGGATTGAATCAGGTGTATCCTAAAGTTCACAAAAAGTATGTGGCAAAAATGGAGGGGAATGGTGGGTTTCTAACGGAATATTGGAGTACTTCCAATCCTGAAAAAGAGAATTTTGTAAAAAGAAACCGAATCGTTGCCGGAATGAGCGAAGCCACAATTGTTATAGAGAGCGCCGAAAAAGGAGGCTCTTTAATTACGGCTAATTTTGCAAATGATTACAATCGGGATGTGTTTGCAGTGCCGGGAAGAACTTCGGACAAATTTAGTCAAGGATGTAATAATTTAATTAAGACGCAACGTGCCAATCTGTTAACTTCAGCGGCCGATTTGATATATATCCTCAATTGGGAGTTGCATCATAAAGAAGAAAAAGTCATTCAAAAACAGCTCTTCATTTCGTTAGATAATGAGGAACAAAAAATCCATGATTATCTTCAGAAAAAAGGAAAAGAAGAATTGGATACGATTGCTTTAGAATGTGGTTTTCCTGTTTTTAGAATTTCGTCTATTTTAGTGAATATGGAATTAAAAGGAGTCATACGTCCTTTACCCGGTAAATTATTTGAAGTAATTTAATTAAACCCTAATTTCACTCGAACTCTATTCAAAACTTGATTAGCCACCAAATGTGCTTTTGCAGCTCCTTCTTTTAATAAAGCATCTACTTCGTCTAGATGATTCATATAGTAATTGTATTTTTCTCTTTCTGTTTTGAATTTTTCACAAATCAATTCAAAAAGAGCTTGTTTGGCATGACCGTAACCATAATTTCCACCTAAATAATTTTGTTTCATTATCGCAATTTGGTCTTCATTGGCAACCAATTTATAAATAGCAAATATTTTACAAGTATCTGGATTTTTAGGTTCTTCTAGTGATGTACTATCACTTTCAATAGCCATTATTTGTTTGCGCAATGCTTTATCATCGATAAAAATATTGATAAGGTTTCCACGGGATTTACTCATTTTAAAACCATCCGTACCTGGAACATACATGGTTTCTTCTTGAACAGTACCTTCTGGAATAACAAACGTTTCTCCCATTTGGTGATTGAAACGAGAAGCCACATCACGAGTAATTTCTATATGTTGCATTTGGTCTTTCCCAACAGGAACAAATTCGGCATCATATAATAAGATATCCGCTGCCATAAGCATTGGATAGGTAAATAAACCTGCGTTTACATCTTCTAATCTATCGGCTTTATCTTTGAAGGAATGTGCTAAAGTCAATCGTTGAAATGGGAAAAAGCAACTCAAATACCAAGATAATTCGGCAGTTTGAGGCACATCACTTTGACGATAAAAAGTTACCTTATTAATATCTAATCCACAAGCTAACCAAGCAGCAGCAGTGCTGTAAGTGTTTGCTCTTAACGTTTCACCCTCTTTAATTTGAGTGATGGAATGTAAATCAGCGATAAACAAAAAAGATTGATTTGCTGGATTGTTAGATAATTCAATAGCAGGAATAATGGCACCTAATAAGTTTCCTAAATGAGGGGTGCCTGTACTTTGAACGCCTGTGAGTATTTTTGCCATTCTAATTTTATTTATGGCAAAGTTAAACCTTTGTATTAAAAATTGCATACTATTCCTTATTTTTGACACTATGAGAATAATAAAATGTCTTTTTTGGATTCTTTGGCGTGTTTGGTTTTACGTTTTGATGGGAATTTTTATTGTTATAATGCTTCCTTTTCTGGTAATTTCTATTCTTAAAGAAGAATGGTATCCCTATTTTTTTGTTATGGCTCGCATTTGGGCAAGAGGAATTCTATTGGGATTGGGATGTTATTATAGGATTGAACGAGAACAAGAATTGGAGGAAGGTAAAAGTTATATGCTTACTGCCAATCATACATCTATGTTAGACATTATGTTGATGTTGGCCGTTATTCGAAATCCATTTGTTTTTGTGGGAAAAAAGGAGTTGGTTAAAATTCCTTTGTTTGGTTTTTTCTATAAAAGGACTTGTATTTTAGTCGACAGAAGCAGTCCAAAAAGTCGACATGAAGTTTTTGAAAGGGCACAAAAACGATTGAAACAAGGAATGAGCATTTGTATTTTCCCTGAAGGAGGAGTTCCCGATGAAGCTATTGTCTTGGATGAGTTTAAAGATGGTGCTTTTAGGCTGGCAATAGAGCATCAAATACCTATTGTTCCTATTACATTTGGTGATAATAAGAAAAGGATGTCGTATACTTTTTTTAGTGGCGGGCCAGGATTATTGAGAGCTAAGGTGCATCATTTTATTGAGACCAAAGAGAAAACCTTAGACGATAAAAAATTGTTAAGAGAAGAAACTAGAAATGTTATTTTGAAACAATTAGAGCAATTTAATCCATAAAAAAGAGCGCTTAACTGGGCGCTCTTTCTCGTTATCACTTGGGAGCAATAACACTTACTTAACTAATTTTAAACTAACCTTATTAATCTTAACCTAACTTAAAAAGAAAAATTTATTCCTGAGTACACTCCAAACACATACGGTTTAAAGTTTCCTGAATCATTGCTAAATGTATTGAGTTGGTATTTAAAAACGGGTTCAATCCTTGCTTCTAAATGTTTGAATATATCATATTTAAAACCCACCCCTAGGTTTCCACTAAAGTGGATACTATTAAGATTATTGGCTTCGCCAATTTTTAAATTCAGATCAGTTGATTGAAGATAAATTTCATTTTTATTTAATACCATTGTACTCATACCTCCAATAACGTCGATTCCAAATTTTTTATTTAGAACTTTATAAGATAGTTCCAAAGGCATTTCAATATATCCCAGTTTTTGATTTAAACTTCCTTCAGTTCTATCAGCAATTTTATTGAATGGACTATTTACATTACTTAAATTTTCAATTACTATTAAATTTCCTGCAGTATTTGGATTTAGATTTGTTAATTTTCCAGTTACAGATTGCGTTTGATAGTATACAATTCCATTGGTATTGTAATCCATATTCAAAACGTTAATTCCCGTTCTTATTTTTAATTTTTTGTTTATGGCATAATTTAAACCCAAGCCATAACTTTGATTGTTTGCAGAATAAGTTTTATCATTGTTCGCCAGTTTATCATCTAAAGGAGAGCCATTTGTGATAGAACTAAAATAAATAGGCGCAATGTTTGTTGCAACTTGCCACCTATTTAATTTTGGTTCAGTAATCGATTTGCTTTCTTTTTCTTTTAGCAATTCTTCCAGCGCATTTGGCTCAACACTAGCAATTTTTATTGAGTCAATTTTTTTATTTATTATTTCGTCAGATTTAATATTAGGGGTTACAACTGATTTGTTTTGATTTATAGTATTATTGTTTGCAATAGTACTATTAGATACTTTATTTGAATTGTTGTTACTATCCGTTGTTTTTTCTACCGCATTCACTGATTTTTCAGCTAATGAATTATTGTTTTCTGGTGCTATAACAGGTTTGCTATTTTTTATTTTTTTCTGCTTAGTAGCGTGAAATGCAATTTTTTCTTCAGATTTGTTTTTAACTATTGAAAGAGCATTTACTTTATCGCTTTTGTTTTTTAATGACTTGTTTGTGCTATTTATAATGTGGTTATTTTTTGAATTTTCATTACCAATTACCGTTTTTTCTTTTAAAACAGAATTGGTTTGGTTACTAATATTAGAAACATTAACTATTTCTTTTTTATTTGAATCAGTTTTAATTTCATTATTTACTGTTGTAACATTTTCTTTTTCCTCTGCAATTTTAGGTTCAATTTTACCACTCTTATTGATGCTGTCTTTTTCCTGCTTTGCAACACTATTTGTATTAATTATTCTCGGTTTAGAATTATCAATGAATACAAAGAACCCAATAAGTAAAGTTGCCGCAATACCCGAAAGTTTCCACCAAAAAGGAACTACTCTTCTTTTTTTCTTTTCATTTAATTTCATTTCGATGTTTTTCCAAACTATTTCATCTGGAATTACTTCAAAATTTTCAAAATTTTCTTGAAAGAGTTTATTTATGTTTTTTCTTTCACTCATTTTATAGAAGGCATTTTTGAACTGCCCGTATTATTTTCTATTTTTTCTTTTACTATCATTTTGGCTCTTGATAAATTGGATTTTGATGTTCCAACATTAATTCCAAGAGCATCTGCAATTTCTTGATGTGAATAATTTTCAAAAACCGACAAGTTAAAAACCAATCGATACCTATCTGGTAGTTCTTGGATAATTTTCATTAGAAATTCTATTGAAATTTCATCATTAATTTCAACTTCAACATCTTCAACCACATCTTCATCTATTGAACTTAACAGTGGCTTGTTTCGATATTGTTGAAGAATATAATTTATAGTTATTCGTTTTAACCAACCATCAAAAGAACCTTTAAATGTGTATTGATGTATTTTTTCAAAAATTAATAAAAAGACATCTTGTAAATTATCTTGAGCTTCTGCATAATTGCGTGAATACTTTAAGCATAGTGAGAACATCTTTGGGGCATATTGCCTATACAATTGTTCTTGAGCTTTGCTATCGTTTTTTTTACAATCATTTATGAGTTGCTCTAAAGTCAAATTATATTAATTAATGATTAACTACAGCGTCATATTCGGAATATTGATCAACACCTTGGGCATTTGCACCTGTCCAAAACTTAAAATGATAGGTTCCTAATGCAGTAGGTTTAAATTTTAATGGAACTGTATAAGTCGTTTGACTCGGTGGACAACTCGAGTTACCATTATCTCTTAATGATAGTATAGCAACGGTTCTTGTCATACCATCTCTTAAGTAATAAAAATCAAAAAAGCTATGGCAAACCGTTGGGCGAATATAACTAAGAGGTATTTCTGTAATACTATCCTTTGCAAATTGCGTTGGCATCACCACTTGACTTACTGGTAAAGTTTCTAGAGTATTCTGTGGATTGTCATTGCTAGGATTGCATGAAAAAGTTAGAAAACTAACTGTTAAAATTAAAAAAATACGTTTCATGATACTATGTTTTATTTATAGATGCAAAAAGGATGAAAAGGTTGCGTGAAAATATAAAAAAATCACGCTCAAGGCGTGATTTAATTATTAAGCGTTATTTTCTTTGATTAATGCTTTGATTTTTAGTTCTAATTCGTCGGCTAATTCTGGATTATCTTTGATTAATGCTTTTACCGCATCACGTCCTTGGCCTAGTTTGGTTTCGCCATAACTGAACCATGATCCTGCTTTTTTGATTACTTCAAATTCCACCGCCAAATCTAATATTTCTCCAGTTTTTGAAATTCCTTCTCCATACATGATGTCGAATTCAGCCACTTTAAAAGGTGGAGCGACTTTGTTTTTAACTACTTTTACTTTTGTTCGGTTTCCGACTACGTTTTCACCGTCTTTAATTTGAGAGGAACGGCGTATGTCTAAACGAACAGAAGCATAAAATTTTAATGCATTTCCTCCAGTTGTAGTTTCAGGATTTCCAAACATCACTCCAATTTTCTCTCTCAATTGATTGATGAAGAAAACCGTACAATGTGTTTTGCTGATGGTTCCGGTTAATTTTCTTAATGCCTGAGACATTAAACGAGCGTGTAATCCCATTTTAGAATCCCCCATTTCGCCTTCAATTTCACTTTTTGGAGTTAAAGCTGCCACCGAGTCAATGACCACAATATCAATAGCACCTGAACGAATAAGATTTTCTGCTATTTCCAATGCTTGTTCCCCATTATCGGGTTGTGAAATAATTAGATTTTCAATATCAACACCTAATTTTTCAGCATAATTTCTATCAAATGCATGTTCAGCATCAATAAAGGCAGCAATTCCACCCGCTCTTTGAGCTTCGGCAATAGCATGAAGCGTTAAGGTAGTTTTACCAGAAGATTCTGGACCATATATTTCTATGATTCTTCCTTTTGGATATCCGTTTACTCCTAAAGCTAAATCTAAACCTAGCGAACCTGAAGAAATAGTTTCTACTTCTTCCACGGCTTTATCCCCCATTTTCATTACGGTTCCTTTTCCGTAAGTTTTGTCTAATTTGTCTAGCGTAAGCTGTAACGCTTTTAATTTTGCTTCTTTTTCTGAACTCATTTTTCTAAATTTTTGGCATTTAAGTTGTAAAATTAATTAAAAAAAGGATGTGAAAGAAGATTATCAAAATGAGTTTTAAACAATTGTAACCAAAATATATTTCTTACTTTAGCCAAGAATTTTTTAGCAGTTATGGAGAAACTGATTTCTTATCCGATTTCTATCCTTTACTATCTTTGTTTTGGATTGACTTTATGTGTTTTTCATCCCATTCAATGGGTTTGTTTTACTTTCTTTGGTTATCAAGCACATAAGAAAAGTGTTGATTATTTAAACTTCTTTTTGGTGCGATGCACCAATATTTTAGGAACCACATATACTTTTAAAAATAAAAATTTAATCCCAGAAAATGCACCCGTTATTTTTGTTGCCAATCATCAAAGTTTGTATGATATTGTTGGGATAATATGGTATTTAAGAAAACATCATGCTAAGTTTGTGAGCAAAAAAGAACTCGGAAAGGGAATTCCAAGTGTTTCTTATAATTTGCGTCATGGAGGTTCCATATTAATAGACAGAAAAGATCCGAAGCAAGCCATTCCTTTAATCAAGAGATTGTCGGAATATATTGAAAAGCACAAACGGTCAGCGGTTATTTTTCCAGAAGGAACTCGAAGTAAAGATGGAAAACCAAAGGAATTCGCACAAAGTGGATTGAAAATTTTATGTAAATATGCTCCTTCTGCCTATGTTGTACCAATTTCTATAAATAATTCATGGAAAATGGTTAAATTTGGTGCCTTTCCGATGGGATTGGGAAACAAATTAGAATTTATAATTCATGAACCCATAGCTGTTAAAGATTTTTCATTTGATGAATTAATGGGAAAAACAGAAAAAGCTGTGGTTCAATCATTACAATATTAATTTGATTTTTTAATTAAAATCAATAAGCTAAAATCAATGTCAATAAAAAACATGCGTCTAGAAGTAATGCAATTTCTAGAGAATAAGGTTGACGGTTTCGTTGATCAATTTTTAATTCCAGTTGAAAAAATATGGCAACCTTCTGATTTTCTTCCAGATTCTCAAAGTGAAACCTTTTTTGAAGACGTTAAAGAATTGCGAGAAATTGCAAAAGAGTTACCCTATGATTTTTGGGTAGCTATGGTAGGAGATACTATTACTGAAGAAGCCCTTCCCACCTATGAATCATGGCTTATGGAAGTTGAAGGAGTTGATAATGAAGGAAGAAATGGTTGGTCAAAATGGGTGCGTCAATGGACAGGTGAAGAAAATCGTCATGGGGATTTATTGAATAAATATCTTTATTTGTCAGGCCGAGTGAATATGAAAGAAGTTGAAATTACTACACAGTATTTAATCAATGACGGCTTTGATATTGGAACAGGAAAAGATCCTTATAAGAATTTTGTTTATACAAGCTTTCAAGAATTAGCCACTTATGTTTCCCATAATCGTGTTTCTCAAATAGCAAAAGATTTTGGCGATAAAAAGCTTTCAAAAGCATGTAAAATGATTGCTGGTGATGAAATGCGTCATCATCATGCTTATTCAGAATTTATCAATGAAATCTTCAAAGTTGACCCAAGTGAAATGATGTTGGCGTTTCAATATATGATGAAGCAAAAAATTACAATGCCCGCACATTTTTTGAGAGAATCGGGTCAGTCTATAAGTTCTGCTTTTAATCATTTTTCTGACTCTGCACAAAAATTAGGGGTTTACACCGCTAATGATTATGTCGATATTATGCAAAAATTACTTGAAAAATGGAGTATAGATAAAATATCAGGTTTGACAGACGATGCAGAAAAAGCGAGAGATTATTTAATGAAATTACCGGGGAGAATGGCAAAAATTTCAGAGAGATTAGTTTTACCTGAAGAAAATTATATTTTCAAATGGGTGCAACCTGCTTTGGTTAAATAATAAAAATAGAAACAGAAAATAGATTAAATCCTTTCCTTTCCTAAAGAAGGGATTTTTTTAACCCCAATCTTATGTCATTACTAGATAACACCATTCTTTTTGTAAAGCAAAAACTTGAAAATGCTGAAGCTGGTCACGACTGGTTTCATATTGAGAGAGTGTATAAAAACGCAGTATTAATTGCAGAGGAGGAAGACTGTGATTTAATGATTGTAAAATTGGGAGCACTACTTCATGATATTGCTGACAGCAAATTTAACGATGGAGATGAAACAGTAGGGCCAAAAGTAGCTCGAGAATTTTTAGAATTTCAAAAGGCATCGGAAGAAGTTATACAGCATGTCATCAACATTATTGAAAATATATCTTTTAAAGGAGGTAATTTTGAAAAGAAATTCACTTCAAAGGAATTGGAAATTGTTCAAGATGCTGATAGATTAGATGCCTTAGGAGCTATAGGAATTGCTAGAACATTCCATTACGGGGGTTTTAAAAACAGACAACTTTACAATCCGAATATTGCTCCACTAACTAATATGAGTAAGGAAGCATATAAAAATAGTAATGCTCCAACATTGAATCATTTTTATGAAAAACTTCTTTTACTAAAAGACAAAATGAATACAGAGACAGGAAGGAGAATTGCTTTCGAGCGTCATAAGTTTATGGAGCTATTCCTTTCGCAATTTTATGCCGAGTGGGAGGGAGAACGATAATTTAAAACCAGTTTTTTATTTTTTACTTGCCAAATACTCAATTAGTACCGGCGAAGCATGTGTAAAACTCGGAAATTGTTCTACAATACTTACGGCCCGTTTTTTATTTAACTTATACGTCAAATCAAATTCTGTTGTAAATAATATGGCCGATAAAAAAGGGTTGTTTATGAACTCTAATAATCTATCAAAGGCATTATCAATACTGTGAATTTCAAATATTTCTTCTTTTTGAAATTTGAATTTTAACTCCAATTGCATACTATTTT
>CAIRMK010000018.1 GCA_903879645.1 uncultured Bacteroidota bacterium | reverse complement strand
TTGAAGAACTCTTTGTCTGCTTGAAAGAAGCCGTATTTTTTATCCGCAATATTGGCTGTTGGTTTTTTTGGTAAGCTTTCTTTGGGATATTTCATAAAAGCACCTAATACGGCATAAGTCAATCGAATGCTTCCTTCTATTCCTGGGCGCGAGCTGGTGAGGACCGAAAACCCGTTGGCATTTCCTTCGAAATCGATTAAGTCTTGCCATTCTTTTTTGGTTAGTTGCTCTTTGAATTTTTGTCCCTTTCCAATCGAAAAATATTCGCCTATGGCTTTTTCTCCAGAATGTCCGAAGGGAGGGTTTCCAATGTCGTGGGCTAAGGAGGCAGCTGCGACAATTGCTCCGAAATCATTGGCTTGGTATCCGTGCACTTCTTTTAAATGGGGGTATTTTTCAATAATTTTCTTTCCTACTAATCTACCAATGGAGCGTCCAACTACGGAAACTTCTAAGCTGTGCGTTAATCGGGTATGTACAAAATCGGTTTTGGAAAGGGGTATGACTTGCGTTTTATCTTGTAGGCTTCTGAATGCGGAAGAAAAGATAATTCGGTCGTAGTCGACTTCAAACCCTAATCGAGTGTCGTCTTGTTCGATTCGCAAGCGTTTTCCTTTGTCGCCTTGACGTTTTAACGATAAAAGTTGTTCCCAGTTCATCATGGAATATTAGATTTTAAATTTCAAATATCAGCTATTTTTTTTCATACAAACACTACTTTGAACACCGATGTATTGTCCGTAATTTGGAGTGATTTCGAATCCCAATTTTTTATATAATACGATGGCGCTTTCAAGTCGACAAGAGGTTTCTAAAATGCAACTCGTATAATCTTCTTCTTTCGCCCAATTTTCTAATTCGTTTACTATTTTGGAAGCAATTCCTTTTCCTCTCGCTTCGGGCAGCACAAACATTCTTTTTAGTTCGGCCACCTCGGGTTCGTAGGCTTTAAATGCACCACAGCCTACGGCGGTATTATTTTCATAACAAATGATTACCTTATTTAAGTAAATTTGATTGTATTGTGCAAAAAAATCTTTTTCATCACCATCGATTTCGATTAAATAGTCATCGAATAAGTTGGTTAAATATTTAAAATCTGGATTTTCAGAATCCGTTCTTTTTAGCGCAAACATTTGATTTACTTTTTATCATTAGCCAAAAAGAAATTTCTAGATTTCATTGGGTATTGATTGTAGCTTTTGTCGCTTGGATTGGCAATTACGGTTTTGATATTGATTTCGTCTCCCAATTTAAAACTGGCTACCGTATATTGATAATCTAATAAATATTCACCACAGAAATAGTTTCCGTTTTCATCTTTTTCTATGATTCCAGTATAGACTCCTTTTTCTTTTGTCATTGTATTTTTATTTGAATTCAAAGATAATTAAAAAATAAAACAGCCATCAAAATGATGACTGTTTCTCTATTCTTTTCTTTATTTAAGTTTATGATCCACACATTTCACAATCATCAGGACCGGCGCTTCTGGCTCGTTCTACCATGGCTGCAAAATCTTCGGCGGTCATTTCGCCACTTTCATTAGGCGCAATTACTTCAACGGCTACTGGTTCTGCTTGTGCTGTTGGTTCTGCTTTTTTATCGTTGTTTAGGGTGAACTTGATGGCATCTACTGCTGATTTCGTTCTCAGGTAGTACATTCCAGTTTTCAAGCCACTTTTCCAAGCGTAGAAATGCATTGAAGTCAACTTAGCATAATTGGCATCTTGCATGAACAAGTTTAGCGATTGTGATTGGTCAATGAAATATCCTCTATGGCGTGACATATCAATAATGTCTTTCATTGACATTTCCCATACGGTTTTGTATAATTCCTTTAGATCTTCTGGAATGTCAAGTGCTTGTACGGAGCCATTGTTTCTCATTAAATCTTGTTTCAGGGTTTCGTTCCACAAGCCTCTTTCTACTAAATCGTTCAATAGGTGTTTGTTTACCACGATGAATTCTCCAGAAAGCACACGTCGGGTGTAGATATTAGAAGTGTATGGTTCAAAGGCTTCGTTGTTTCCTAGGATTTGTGATGTTGAAGCTGTTGGCATTGGTGCCACAAGCAAGGAGTTTCTTACTCCGTGTTCCATCACTTCTTTTCTCAAGCTCGCCCAATCCCAACGTCCTGAAAGTTCTTCGTCTTTAATATTCCAAAGGTTGTGTTGGAATTGTCCTTCCGAAATTGGAGATCCTTTGAAAGTAGAGTAGGGACCTTCTTCTTTTGCCATTTCCATTGATGCGGTTACGGCTGCAAAGTATAATGTTTCGAATATTTCTTGATTTACTTGTTTGGCTTCATCGCTCGTGAACGGCATGCGCATCATGATGAATGCATCTGCTAAACCTTGAACGCCTAATCCCACTGGACGGTGACGTAAGTTAGAGTTTTCCGCTTCTTTTACTGGATAGTAGTTTCTATCGATTACTTTGTTTAAGTTTCTGGTTACGCGTTTGGTTACGTTGAACAATAAGTTGTGATTGAATTCTCCGTTTTCAATAAACATTGGTAACGAGATAGAGGCTAAATTACACACTGCAATTTCATCTTCTGAGGTGTATTCCATGATTTCGGTACACAAGTTCGACGAGCGAATGGTTCCCAAATTCTTTTGGTTTGATTTTCGGTTCGCTGCATCTTTGTACAACATATAAGGTGTCCCAGTTTCAATTTGAGATTCTAGGATTTTCTCCCAAAGTTCTCTAGCTTTAACTGTTTTTCTTCCTTTTCCAGCGGCTTCATAGGAGGTGTATAATGCTTCAAATTCGTCGCCATAAACGTCACATAATTTTGGACATTCGTTTGGACACATTAAGGTCCAGTGGCTGTCTTCTTCTACACGTTTCATGAACAAATCAGAGGTCCACATTGCGAAGAATAAATCTCTGGCGCGCATTTCTTCTTTTCCGGTATTCTTTTTCAAATCTAAAAACTCAAAAATATCCGCATGCCATGTTTCTAAATAGATAGCAAAACTACCTTTACGTTTGCCTCCTCCTTGGTCTACGTAACGAGCGGTGTCATTGAACACTCTTAGCATAGGAACGATTCCGTTAGAAGTTCCGTTAGTACCGCGAATGTAGGAGCCCGTTGCACGCACATTGTGAATTGACAATCCAATTCCACCGGCAGATTGCGATATTTTGGCTGTTTGTTTTAGCGTATCGTAAATTCCGTCGATGCTGTCGTCTTTCATGGTCAATAAGAAACAAGAAGACATTTGTGGTTTTGGTGTACCTGCGTTGAATAGGGTGGGCGTTGCATGTGTGAAGAATTTCTTCGACATTAAATCGTAGGTTTCGATTACGGATTCGAGGTCGTTTAAATGAATCCCTACGGCAACACGCATAAGCATGTGTTGTGGTCTTTCTACAATTTTACCATTGATTTTCAATAGGTAGGAACGTTCTAAGGTTTTGAAACCAAAATAATCGTAGTTAAAATCACGGTTGTATATGATATGAGAATTTAAAAGTTCTGCATTTTCTTGGATGACATTATGCACTTCTTCTGAAAGCAAAGGAGCTTCCTGATTGGTTCTAGGATTTACATAATGGAACATTTCATTCATTGTTTCAGAGAATGATTTGTTGGTATTTTTGTGCAAGTTAGAAACGGCAATACGCGCTGCTAATTGTGCATAGTCAGGGTGGGAAATGGTCATTGAAGCGGCAGTTTCCGCGGCAAGATTATCTAATTCTGACGTAGTAACACCGTCATACAATCCTTCAATCACCCTCATGGCTACCTTAACGGCATCTACTCTATCATTTAAACCATAGCATAGTTTTTTAATTCTATCGGTGATTTTGTCAAACATTACGGGCTCTTTGTGGCCGTCTCTTTTTACTACGTACATAAGTTTTGTTTTTTTATGAAATAGAAAATCCCTTCCCTATTTCGGGTTATTTGTAATATGGTTTTGTTTTGTTATTTTGGTACAAAGACACTGGGTTACAAAGTATACTTTGTTTTTAGTGTTTTTTGTAAGTTTTATTCTTAGTATACATTCAAAAAATCTGAAACGCTATCCGATTAAAAATCGGCGTCGAAACTAATTTTACTGGATTCAGAGTCGGAGTTCATTACCCCTGCTTTTTGGTATTCGGCTACTCTTTTTTCAAAGAAATTGGTTTTGCCTTGCAGCGAAATCATGTCCATAAAATCGAAAGGATTGGACGCATTGTATACTCTTTCGCAACCTAATTCTACTAATAATCTATCGGTAACAAATTCTAGGTATTGTGTCATTAAAACGGCGTTCATACCAATCAAACTTACAGGAAGTGATTCGGTGATAAACTTTCTTTCAATTTCTAAAGCATTGGTTAAAATTTCGGTGATTCTTGCTTTTGGCACTTTGTTTACGATGTGGTGTGTATGCAAATGCACTGCAAAATCACAATGCATGCCTTCATCACGCGAAATTAATTCGTTTGAAAAAGTCAACCCTGGCATTAAGCCACGTTTTTTTAACCAAAAAATAGAGCAAAAAGAACCAGAGAAAAAGATTCCTTCTACTGCTGCAAAAGCAATTAATCTTTCGGCAAAACTTGGTGATTCAATCCATTTTAAAGCCCAATCGGCTTTTTCTTTGATAGCTGGAAAGGTTTCGATAGCATGAAACAATTCGTGTTTTTCGGCTTCGTCTTTTACGTAGGTGTCAATCAATAGCGAATAGGTTTCACTGTGAATGTTTTCCATCATTAATTGGAATCCATAGAAAAATTTAGCTTCAGGATATTGTACTTCGCTTACGAAGTTTTCGGCAAGGTTTTCATTCACAATACCATCAGAAGCTGCAAAAAAGGCAAGAATATGTTTGATAAAATATTTTTCGTCATCACTTAATTTGTTGTTCCAATCGTTTAAATCGGTATGCAAATCAATTTCTTCTGCTGTCCATATACAAGCTTCTTGTTTTTTGTACCATTCCCAAATATCTTGATGCTTAATCGGGAATATGACGAAGCGATCTTTATTTTCTTTAAGAATAGGTTCAATGAAAGACATAATTATTCGATTTTTTTAGGTTTATTCGACTTATTTCAACTGTTACAAAGGTTAACATTTGTGAGCAAAAAAGAAAGGCAAACTTATTCACAATCGCCTTTAGTTTTTAACAATGTGTAGGAATAAATTCACATTGCTACTAATTTGTAATTCCTTGTAAAATAACATATTACAATTGACAAAAAATAAAAAAATCCCTAAAAATAAGGGATTTATGTGATTTATCTCAATGATTTTGTTACGTTTTCGAAATGCTTTTGAATTGTAAAAATTACTAAAAGAAGATTTATTAATTATAATCTTCAAAGACTATTTTAAAATCCCTATTCTGGTTTATTTTAATTCATTTTATCATCATCCTTCCAAGCTTTTATTTTTTGATTTTAAAAAGAAGCTCTCAATTGGACGCTACCAGTGTGAATGGTTTGGGTAGACTCTGATTTTCTTCCTTGATAATTAATATTGATATCCAGGTATTGGGTTAGGTTTTTTTGAAGGAGTAATCTCCAGGTACTATTTTTACCGGCTTGCAATCCTTCCAACATTTGAAAAGCTACAGGTGAAGCGGAATTTCCAATAAAATTGTTGTTATAGAGTGAAAATTCCCCATTGAAGGTCACTTTTTTTTCACTGGAATAATTGAATGCTATTCCTATTCGTTGTTGGTTTAAGGATTCTTGTTCATTAATTTTATTTTGTTTGTTTTTAGATTCAAAAAAGAGGGACAAACTTTTATTATTGGAAAGCAAATAGGAAATTTTTGGGAATATAGCATAACTGTTCAACACAAAATTTCGAGTGGCATAATTGTCAGAAACACTGGTTGATTTTGAAGTCGAGGTATCAAAGTTAAATAGCCATGTTTTTTTAACTAAATGCGCATATTGCAGTTGATTTGATTGCGATGTGTTTTCTTGAGCACCTATAGACAGTAATGATTTTACGCGGCTGTTTAAGAAGGTGTAGGTAACTGAATGTTTTTGTTTTCCTCTATTATAGAACAGACTATTGCGTAAACTACTGTTTAAACCCAACAAATTTTCTTCGCTGGTCGAAAAGGGATTGAGGTTGAAATTCTCGGAATTTCGCACTATTTTTCTATCCATAGCAAAGGAGGCTTGGTTGTAGAAATGAGAGAGTACTTTTTTTACTCCTTTGAGATTCACCCATTGCGATGGCGATAGTGTTATTGATTGTGAAAATTTATTTTGATGTGTTTTTAAAAAAATCTGATTGGGCAAAAATACTCTGATGTATTTGGCTTGGTCGGGAAAAGGAGCTACTTCAAACTCTTGTAATTGTTGGATTCCATCGCCATTATAATCATTCCACATATATACGCCTTGACCTGGATTGACTAGAAGATAGGTAAACTCTTGTTGTGCTATAGTTCCCGAAACCGTTTCATAGGTTGTGTTTATTTGAATCATTTGATTGAAAAAATTATCATTATAGGTAATTCTCGAATTCAATGAGGATTCTTTAGGTTTTGTTGGATCGTTGTAGTTTAACTGTCTAAAATTGATAAAGGTTGCAAGATTGGTTTTTTTGTTTTGAATTAGTTTTGATTTTAAATAATAGGAATTGGATGCATTGACCCGTTTTAAAAAACCATTTTGCAGACTGTCGTTATTTCGATGCAAGTAGCTTACTTCGGCATACACTTTGGTACTGTCTCCTCTTCCTATACAATTTCCAAACTCTGAATATTTTTGACTCAATAGTGTTAATTGATTGGTTTGCACTAGTTTTTCTTGGTTGTCTTCGGCTCTAAAACTAGCCCCAATCCAATTTTTTTTATAATGGTATTTTGCTATTGTTTGGTTTCTAGCAAAGGTAGAATTTGAAATTGTTCCTGTGCTTTTTAAGTAACTTGCCGTTTCAGACAGGACTATATTTTTCTTTTTAATATTGGCTTGCACTAGATTTCGAGTCCCTGAAAAGCTATTAGAGAAATCCAGTTTTTCTAATTGATATTTAGCAAACCCTTGGTCTTTAAAATTAAAATTCACTCCAGAAGTCAACATACTTTGAGTACCTGTTGTGGTGGTTAAATTCCAATCCCTATTGAATTCAATTGTGAATAGACGTTCAATGGTTTTGAAGTTGTTTTGTATCAGTTGATAATTTGCGAAAGCATCGATATTGAATTTTCCAGTATACAGTCGTTGTTTTGCATTGAATTTTGTGGCTATACCTTTATTATCACTGTCATCGATAGCAGAAAATAAATTTTGGTCGTAATTGCTGACCCCTACTTCAAAATCAAAATTTGTCTTTTCGGAAGGATTAAATTTTCCTAAGACGGTGGCTAGTTGCAGTTTTGTAGGAGCAATTAATTTGATGATGGGTTCGTAATTTCCTTGTGGAATTCCTCCGACAGGAGCAGTATATTCATAAATTTTGCCGACTGTTGCATTGTTGGAAAGAATATAATTCCCGAGATTATTACCTACTAACGTAAAAGTCACATTGTAGAGGACATCGGTGGATACATTAGAATATTGATAGATATCAATCCCTCCCACATTAATTTTCTTATATAAAATTTTATTTTCAGCATAGGTGTCGATATAGGCAGAAGGCGCTACCATTAAGGATTGATCGTCTCCTGCATTTTTAAGAATAGTCACCTGATCTGTTGAAAGACTTTGTTGTAAAGGTTGGTTTTTTACATCACTTTCAGAATATAAAAAGGCACCAAGACTCCATTTTTTTTCTTCATGGGCAGCTCCAGCATAGGTTACAAAACGGGTGTAATTTCTATCCGAGTATTGGTATTCCACTACAATTCGCATTTCGGATGTGATAGGAAATAATGAGGTAAACTTAATTTCTCCTGCATTGTAATCTATTACATAATCATTGCTTTCACCTCTTTTTAATAAGACTCCATTGGTATATACTTTTTCAGAACCTGAAATCACTAAAACATACAATTCTCCATTATTTCCTTTTAGTTTGTAGGGACCTTGATTTCCTTCTTTTCCAGTAAAGTTACTTTTGGCATATTGACCACGAACCACTGCTGCAGAGGCAAAAACATCCGTTTTATTTTTTGGTGTTCCAAAAGTGAAATGGGCAGAAAGTCCCTGCACCTTTTTATTAAAATTTAAAAATTTAGATTGTCTGTTTTCTAGAAATAAATCACCGGCTCTGACATTCCATTTGGTGGAGTACAATTCGATGAATATTTGGTCAAACTCATCTAATTTTTGGGAATATCCTCCGTTTTGCAGCGGAATATTGGCGTCTTGAATAGAGGCACGAAGAGAAATGTTGTTGGATAATTTCCCCGATATTTGTAAATCGAGATTCGAATTTAAGGTAGCGTTTTGGTTGTTTCCCACCGTGATGCCTCTTGTGATGCTTCCTGACGTATTCAATCCGTCAAAAGGTTTGAACATTTTGATGTTGTCTCTTTTTATAATGTATAAATTTCCCGCTTCATTTGGAACTACTCTTGCCTCATCATAAATTGAATAGGTTTTCGTTAGAAATTCTGGGAATTTTAAATAGCGAATGGTTAGGGAGTCTTTGGTAACATAATTGTTTTTAAAAATCAATTTTGCTTTTTTGAAATCCATTTTATAGGAGGACGTATCAATGGGATTTCCTTGTTTGTCTAAGATTTTGAAAAAGGATTGATTGATGCTGACGTTATCTATGGCAATAGTATCTTTAGAAAACGGGATTTTTTTGTTTTTGTAAGGCGTTTCGATTTCTTGAGCAAAAATGCCCGAAAAGCAGAATAGCAACATCCATAAAAAACTATTTTTCAACATATCTACTATAACTCATAAATGTCAAAAGTAGTATGTTTTCTTAGATTAGAAGCCGTTAAAAGTTAAAATAATTATTGGAAAAGCATTTCCGATTCAAATCTTGAATTTGGATTTAATCTTTAGTCACCACTTGCATGGTTTCCCGAGAAATTTGTCGCAATACCACTTCTTTTCCTTTTTCTACCATTTCAGCTGCCTCTTTATTGAAGTGTCTGATGGTGTACAGCGATACATTTTCGTTGAAAGAAACTTTAAATTTTTTCGCCAGAATAGCTTTTAGTTCGTTGAAATTTCCATATTTATCTTCGATACAAACTGAAAAACTAATGGCAGAGTTTTGTATCAAACTCACTTTCATTTTGAATTGATGGAATAAACCAAAAATCTCGCTGATGTTTTCTTCCATAATGAATGAGAAGTCAATCGACGAAAGCGAAATTAACAATTGGTTTTTCTTTACTATAAAACAAGGAGTTTTGGGTTCTAAATCGGCTCCTTTCGCTACGCTAGTTCCGGGTAAGAGAGGGTTTATAAAAGATTTTACATATAGAGGGATTTCCTTTTTTTGTAGCGGTTGTAATGTTTTTGGGTGGATGACAGAGGCCCCATAAAAGGCTAATTCAATCGCTTCACGGTAGGATATTTGGTTCAATAGTACTGCCTTTTCAAAATATCTTGGGTCGGCATTTAACACTCCTGGTACGTCTTTCCAAATAGTTACACTTTCAGCGCTAAGGCAATAGGCAAAAATGGCTGCTGTATAATCAGATCCTTCACGGCCTAGTGTAGTGGTAAAATTATTTTCATCGGATCCCAAGAATCCTTGTGTTATGTTTAATGATTTTTTTTTGATTCCTTTTGAAATCAATTTTTGAGTTTGCTCCCAATCTACGTTGGCATCGCGATAGGTATTGTCTGTTTTGATAAAATTTCTAACGTCAATCCAATTATTTTTTAATCCTTTTTCGTTGAAATAGTGACTCACTATAGTGGTCGAAACAATTTCTCCAAAGCTGATTACTTGGTCATACACAAAGCTGTAATTGGGTGATTTATTACTTCTTAGGAAATATTCTAAATCGGCAAAATGACTGTTTACGGCAAAAAACACATCATGTTCTTCGTCTTCAAATAGATCTAATAAAATTTGGTTGTGGTATTTTCGAACTTCTTGGAGTGACGCATGGAATTCGGTTGATTTTTCGAAATAGTTCTTTATCACAACTTCCAAAGCATTGGTTGTTTTTCCCATTGCAGAGATTACTAAAAGCACATCGTCATGACCTACTTTTTGTAAAACACTCATTACATTTTTAATTCCATTGGCATCTTTTACAGATGCGCCACCAAATTTGAAAATTCTCATGATTCGATTTTAAGAGTAAATGAAGTCGCTGACTTCTTTTTTAGATATGATGCAAAGCTAAAAAATCTGATTTTTAAAAAGGGGAAGAAACCCGAAAAATTTATGGGTTATTCTTTAAAAATTCATCAATTCCGTATTCGTCCATTTGTGCTACTCGCCAGTCGTTCATTACATTTGCTCCTGTTTTTTTATAGAATTCTATGGCAGGTGTGTTCCAGTCAAGAACTGCCCATTCTATCCGGCGTACCTTGTCTTTTTTTCCTTGTCGAATGATTTGGCTGTACAATGCAAATCCGGCACCGGTGCCTCGTTTGCTTTCTTTTACGATTAAGTCTTCCAAATGAATGGTTTTTCCTTTCCAAGTTGAATATCTGTAATAATAAAGAGCAATTCCAATTATTTCTGAGTCGACTTCTGCCACAAAACAATGAAATAATGGTTGTTCTGAAAAGCCGTCGTTAACTAAATCGTTGACTGTTACAACTACAGCTTCAGGTTCTTTTTCAAAAACAGCCAATTCTTTTATTAATTCTAAAACCGAAGGCATATCTGAGGGCGTTCCTTTTCGAATGATCATACTAAGTGTTTTAATGAGAGTAAAAGTAAAAAAACAAATCCCAAATACAATGGCAAAGCGCCGTATTTGGGATTTATTACTTTTTGATAAAGCTAATTTACTTTTTCTTTTTTGTGGCTTTTTTAGCTGGTACTTTAGCAGCAGTTGCTTTGTTGTTAATTGGCTTTTGAGCGTACGGTTTGTATAAACCATCGGCTTGCGCTCTTGCTTTTGCTGTATCCGCTCTTTCTAGCGAATCGGGGTGATTGCTCATCAATTTGGTTAAAAAATCAGAAGGTGCTCCTTGGCTTAACTTTACTAGTATTGTAAATGCGCCTTCTTCTGCATTCACATCGTAGTTGTTTCTTTTTAAGAAATCATAGGCAAAAGCATCTGCTTCCGACTCTTGTTTTCTGCTGTAATGATTGTCCTAATTGACCGTCTGTTAAAGCCGCTATTTTATCAGATTGCGATGAAATTGCTCCAAGCACTGCTGCTTTTCTATACGCCGATTTCATTGCGTCTTTGGAATCTTGATTCACTACGTGACCAATTTCGTGACCAATTACTGCTAATAATTCATTGTCATCCATAATGTCCATTAAACCAGAAAAGACACGTACGCTTCCATCTGCTGTTGCAAAGGCATTTACATCTTTGGTCATATACACTTTGTAATTTAAGGTTAATCCACTTTCATTGGCGTGTTTCCCAAAAATCCTGTTTAATCTTAAGGTATACCCATCTTTTGGACCTGCTACTACATTGGTAGAATCCATTTTTCTAACGGCTACTTTAGATAATTTTGCAGCATCTTCATTCGAGAATGTGAAACTTGCCACTCCACTTTGCAGTGCTCCTAATGCTTTTTCACCTAGATTTATTTGTGCATTTGCTTTTGAAAGGCTTAGTATGGCAAGTAAACTTATGGCCATTATTGCTTTTGTTTTCATCTATTGTTTATTTATTAAAATTATGGCAAAGGTAAAATATCTTTGTTAAAAATATGTAGTATTAATTTTACTTGATTTTGGTAGTTTTTTGATAAAAAAAACGATATTTGCACAAATAACTACAACGATTTCGTAATGGAAACACGCAATACTACTTTAGGTGAATTTATCATAGAAAATCAAAATGCCTTTCAATATTCTTCTGGGGAATTATCACGAATAATTAATTCGATTCGGCTTGCAGCGAAAGTAGTTAATTATAAGGTAAATAAGGCGGGATTGGTTGATATCGTTGGGGCGGCAGGCGAGCAAAATATCCAAGGAGAAGACCAGCAAAAATTGGATGTTTATGCCAATGAGGTTTTTATTCAAACCCTTATTAATCGTGAAATTGTTTGTGGTATTGCTTCTGAAGAAAATGATGAATTTATCACTGTAGAGGGTTCTGATAAGAGTCATAACAATAAATATGTAGTTTTGATGGATCCTTTGGATGGATCGTCTAATATTGATGTTAATGTTTCGGTTGGCACTATCTTTTCCGTTTTTAGAAGAGTTACGCCAGTTGGAACCCCAGTTACCTTAGAAGATTTTCTTCAGCCGGGCATCAATCAAGTCGCTGCGGGCTATGTTATTTATGGAACTTCCACTATGTTGGTTTATACGACAGGTCATGGCGTTAATGGGTTTACTTTAAATCCGGCAATTGGCACTTTTTATCTTTCGCATCCTAATATGCAATTTTCTAAAGATGGGACAATCTATTCTATCAATGAAGGTAATTATGTTCATTTTCCGCAAGGGGTTAAAAATTATTTGAAATATTGTCAGTTGGAAGAAGGAGATAGACCTTATACCTCGCGTTATATTGGAAGTTTGGTTTCGGATATTCATCGCAACATGATTAAGGGAGGAATATATATTTATCCGACGAGTTCCAAAGCTCCCAAAGGTAAATTACGATTATTATACGAATGTAACCCTATGGCATTTATCGCTGAGCAAGCGGGGGGGAAAGCCTCAGACGGCTACCATAGAATAATGGAAATTCAACCTACAGAATTGCACCAACGAGTTCCTTTTTTCTGTGGCAGTTTTAATATGGTTGAAAAAGCAGAAGAGTTTATGTTAATTTAAAAATAAAAGTCCTTATAAGTAAGGGTTTTATTTTTAAATTCAACACTTAATTATCTATTCATGTGAATCATTTCATACGTAAACGTATCTAAATCAACACCCATTACTAATAATGATAATGCTTTGTCAACAATGTAATGTACATTGCCTGGTGTGAAACCAAGTGCCAAAGCAAATCTAGTTAAAATTTGTTTTTGTTTTGGTCCTAAAACATGATCTACATAAACCATTCTTGACAAATCATACAAACGCTCTAATCGGTGTGCGTAAGAATAAGGAGGATTTATAGGATATTTTAAAGGGTTTTCTAGAATCTCTTCATATTCTTCTTTGGAGATTTCTAATCTTACGGCAAGTTTATCTAAAAACTCTTTTTCTTCTGTACTTAAACTTCCATCGGCAGTAGCAACACGGACAATTGCAGAAAAATGTCCTTTATTTCTGGTTTTAAATTCGCTATCAAATAAATCTGAAAATGACATAATTAATCTTTTTAATACTACAAAGGTAATTCAATTTCCTCAAAAAAAGAAAATGTTTTTAATCGAATTTAAGACAATCTTATTCAAGAAATTCGAAATAAATTGTATGTTTACCCTAATAAAATTGCTAAATTTCAAATCAAATGCCTGATTTTTGGATTTTTTTTAAAATAGGACTTCACCATGTTTTGGATATTCATGGCTATGATCATTTACTTTTTCTGATTGTGCTTACAGTTCCTTATGTTGCTAAAGATTGGAAGCGAATCTTTATTTTAGTTTCTTTCTTTACTTTGGGACATTCACTTTCTTTATTGCTCTCTGTTTTCAATGTGATTACAATTAAAATGAGTTTGGTTGAATTATTGATTCCGATTACGATCTTGGTTACTGCTCTATATAATCTTATTATGGCAGGGAAAACTGGTAAAACTAGTAATTTATCTTTTATTTCTGGCGTCACTATTTTTTTTGGGATTATTCATGGATTAGGGTTTTCAACTTATTTCAATTCTATTTTACCAGGAAAACCGGTAGATAAATTGGGCCCTTTATTTGAATTTGCCTTAGGAATTGAAAGTGCTCAAATTGTTGTTGTTTTAGGCGTTTTAATTTTAGCTTTCATCGCTCAAACTTTATTTCGATTTAACAAACGCGATTTTACGCTTATTATGTCAAGTTTTATTATTGGTGTAATTTTACCTTTACTTACAGAAAATCCAATTTGGTACAAATAATTTTCATTTCCAGCAAATCAGTAGTTATATTTGTAGACCATTTTAATGTAATATGTCAAAAATGGTAGTAGCGCTTTAGTGACTAACCCCATGAAAGAAAAAAAACAAAATAAGTACGATAAGGCTTACTTACGAATTGCAGCCGAGTGGAGTAAACTTTCGTATTGCAAGCGCAAGCAAGTTGGCGCCATCATTGTTCGCGATCGGATGATAATTTCAGATGGCTACAATGGAACACCTTCGGGTTTTGAAAATTGTTGTGAAGATCAAGAAGGATTAACACAGTGGTATGTTCTTCATGCTGAAGCTAATGCTATTTTGAAGGTTGCGCGTTCTACGCAATCTTGTGATGGTGCTACATTATATATTACACTTTCTCCTTGTAAAGAGTGTAGTAAATTGATTCATCAATCGGGAATAAAAAGAGTGGTTTATCAAAATGGCTATAAAGATACTTCGGGTATTGATTTTTTGATTAAAGCTGGTATCGAAGTTTTTCAGATTGAGGAATTAGCGTAGATTTGAAAGAAAAAAATAGTCGTCGTCGTAATTTTGGATAAAGTTGTATTCCTATCATGAAAATTAGTAAAATCTATCTTCCCATTTTGTTTTTTTCCTGTGTTGCCATAGGAATAGTAATTGGCGGATTTATAAATTATCCCTCTAGCAAAACTACTTTTGCTAAGAACAACTACAAAACGAAACTCAATCGTCTTTTAGATTTTATTGATAAGGAATATGTTGACAATGTTAAAACAGATTCTATAGTTGATTTAACCGTCACCAATATATTAGCTAATCTTGATCCGCATTCGGTTTATATTCCACCTAGTGAGCAAACGGCTGTTGCCGAAAGTATGAAAGGAGATTTTGTTGGGATTGGGATTAATTTTTATTCCTACCACGATACAATTGCGGTTATCAAGCCAATAGCTAATGGTCCTGCTGACCGAGCTGGAATAAGGGAAGGTGACCGAATATTGTACGCAGATAACTTTAAGCTTTTTGGGAAGAAACTGAAAAATGAAGTTTTATATAGCAAATTAAAAGGGCAGAAAGATTCTGAAGTCACTTTAACGGTTTACAGAAAATCAGAAAACAAACAAATTAAAGTTAAGGTAAAACGCGATGTTGTGCCTATAAAAAGTGTTGATATTGCTATTTTGTTGAACCCAACAACGGGGTATATCAAAATCAATCGTTTTGCAGAAACGACAGGACAAGAATTTCATTCTGCCTTACTTCAATTGAAAAAAAGTCGAATTAACTCCTTAGTAATTGATTTGCGTGAAAATGGTGGTGGATTTATGGAAAAGGCGGTTCACGTTGCTGATGAATTATTAAAGGATAAAGAACTTATTGTTTTTACTAAAAACAAAAAAGGGACTATTGATAAAACGTATGCTACTGAAGAAGGTGCTTTTGAAGAGGGTCGGGTATCGGTGTTAATTGATGAGAATTCGGCTTCTGCAAGTGAGATTTTGGCGGGTGCTATTCAAGATAATGATCGGGGTACCATTTATGGAAGGCGTTCTTTTGGTAAAGGGTTAGTGCAACGAGAAATGAATTTTGATGACGGTTCGGCTGTCCGACTAACTATTGCAAGGTATTATACTCCTAGTGGGCGTTCTATTCAAAAACCTTATAAAAAAGGGGCTAGTGAAGATTATTTTAAAGAATCTGAAAATCGATATGTTAGTGGGGAATTGTATGAGAAGGGAAAAATAAAGATAGCGGACTCATTAAAATTCAAAACCAAAAGAGGTAGAATTGTTTTTGGAGGTGGCGGGATTGTTCCAGATGTTTTTGTACCGTTGGAAGTGGCCCATGGCAATGAAAGTTTGGAATATATTTTACAAACTGGTGTTGTTGGTCATTTTGTTTTTGAGCAATTGGATCGAAACAGGAATACTTTCAAAGGATTACAATTTGAGCAGTTTCAAGTTCAAATGAGATCCAATGATTTCTATCTCAAACAATTTGAAAAATACCTGTCTCAATTGGGAGTAGAACTTGATTTAAATAAAAACAAAGCTCTTGTTAATCGTTATATAACTGCTGAATTGGCAAGGCAATTATATGGTGAAAATCAGTATTATCAAATTGTCTTAAAAGAGGATCTGATGATTAAAGCCGTTTTGAAATAGTATTAGTTTACTTTCTTCTTGCGTCATGAATTTGACTTGAAATTCCATCATTCCAGATCGTTAAGATGTCTGTAGCAACGGAAGCTCCACTTCCGGCAGCTATTGCTAATTGGCTTCGATGTCCAGCAAGAGTTCCAATTACATACATCCCTTCAGTTACTTTGTGGTCTTCGTTTTTTAATTGAACGTGTTGTTTTTCGGCTACCGATTTTTTATGAGGTTCCAGATATTGTGTTGCACCTTCAATCGCAAAGGTATTTGAAGCTCCAATTCCGATGACCACATTTTTTGCTTTATAGGCATTTTTGTTAGTGAAAATTGTAAAATTTGGGTGTTGCCCTTCTATTTTCAGCACTTTTTCCTCTTCTATTTGGGTAATGTGTGGGTATAAGTTTTCAAGGTGTTCTAAACTTTCAGTCAAAAGTTCCGAGCCTAATTTGCCAGGAGAAATTCCGTATGCATTATTAAATAAAGCCTCTTGAAGTGATGACGTTTTTTGATGTGTAATAATTCCAATTTTTTTATCTTGAGCGAAAGATTTTTTATGAGCGGAGCCTAAAACTAAAGCACAAGAGACTCCAGAAACCCCTCCGCCAATTATAATAACATCAAACATCAATTATTGATTTTTGAGTTTTTCCTCAATTTTTTTTGACATTTTGAAGATAAGAAGAATAAAGACAGCACAAAAAGAAGCTGCAACTCCAATCAAGGCAACCATGCTATTTCCTTCAAAAGGTTTGTTGTAATCTAACATGGTTAGGTTAAAAGCAATAAGACCAATAGCTATAATAATTAATATAGTAGTAAAAATTTTCATGTAATGAATTTAAAGCGTAAAAATAGTAAAAATTGGGTTACACGAACAGTCCTTTAACATTAGCTGCAAATAATTTAACAGCAATGGCTAAAAGCACTACACCGAATGTTTTTCGGATGACACCTAGGCCATTTTTACCTAATAATTTTTCTATTTTGGAAGAAGATTTTAATACTACATATACCAAAATAATATTTAAAATAATTGCTATTATAATATTTACGGTTTGAAATTGAGAGCGCAAAGAAAGGAGAGTGGTCATTGTTCCAGCTCCAGCAATCAAAGGAAAAGCCAATGGAACAATAGATGCTGAACTGGCTTCTTCTTCTTTGTATATTCTAATTCCTAAAATCATTTCAAGTGCTAAAAAGAATAAGACAAATGATCCAGCTACGGCAAATGAATGAACGTCAATTCCGATTAAGTTTAATAATTCTTCCCCTACAAAAAGAAAAACAATCATTATTATTCCAGCCGCAAGTGAAGCTTTTTCGGATTCAATATGTCCATATTTTTGTCTCAAATCTACAATAATTGGGATTGTGCCTACTATATCAATTACAGCGAATAGTACCATTCCGATAGTAACAATTTCTTTAAAATCAATTCCTAGCATAACTTTCTTATTTGAAGCACAAAATTATGACATTCCCTTTGGTAAACCTTTATAAAATGGAATAATCCTTTGTACCTTTGTTGAAATTTTATAATTACAGCATGTTTCAATTAGGAAAAACTATAGTTTCAGAAGATATTTTAGAAAAAGATTTTGTTTGTAATCTTTCGGCTTGTCATGGTGCTTGTTGTATTGACGGCGATGCGGGCGCTCCTTTGACGGAAGAAGAAACAAAAATAATGGAAGAAATCTATCCCAATGTAAAGCCATTTTTGCGCAAGGAAGGAATAGAAGCTATTGAAAAATTAGGAGCTTGGGTAAAAGGTACCGATCAAGATTTAGAAACCCCATTGATTGATAATAAGGATTGTGCCTATGTTATTTTTGACGGCAAAACGGCACTTTGCGGGATTGAGCAAGCTTATAATCAAGGAATTATTTCTTGGAAAAAGCCGGTTTCATGTCATTTATACCCTATACGAGTAAAGGATTTTTCTGAATTTTCCGCGGTCAATTATGACCGTTGGGATATTTGCGATGATGCTTGTACTTTAGGTAAAGAGCTTCAAGTTCCAGTCTATAGATTTGTAAAAGAAGCATTAATCCGAAAATTTGGTGAGGATTGGTATCAAGAATTGGAAAAAGTAGCTGAAGATTTGAAAAATGAAAAATAAAAAAAACCGTCAATTGCGACGGTTTTTTTGTGGAGAATACCGGAGTCGAACCGGTTACCTCTTGCCTGCCAGTAGAATCTATATTTTAAGTATGCCTTATTTTACTGGGGTTGGGGATTTTTAAGTAATGCAAAATTCAACATTTTCACTCATTTTTCCACTCAATAATCCCACTTAGATTAATTTTTACAAAATTCAAAATCATAGTCAAATAATC
>CAIRMK010000017.1 GCA_903879645.1 uncultured Bacteroidota bacterium | reverse complement strand
GATTTGCAAGCCACGCGCGATGCGTCCGGCATGCTCTAAGTTTTCAGTCAAGGTCATCACCCCAATGTCAGGCAAACCTAACAAGCTGGCTGAAACTGCATTTCAAGAGTAAATAATTGAGCAACCCCCTCATCCATTAATTGGTCAACCCCTTTTTCTAACTGTTTAGATTTTAATGGGTCAGCATTATTAATGTATCTGAAATGTTCAGGAGAGAAACTAGGAATTCCTCGAAAATTCATTATTTCACCTTCAGTTAATGTATCTCCAATTTTAAAATTTCCTGTATCATGAAGTCCAACTATATCTCCAGGGTAGGAGATGTCAACAATTTCTTTTTTCTCGGCAAAAAAAGCATTGGGACTAGAAAACTTCAAGCTTTTATTTAGACGTACATGAGTATAGGGTTTGTTTCTCTCAAACGTTCCGGATACAATTTTAATAAAAGCTAAACGGTCTCTGTGTTTAGGATCCATATTAGCATGGATTTTAAAAACAAAACCTGATAATTTTTCTTCCTCAGGATGCACTAAACGCGTATCGGACTCTTTTGGTCTTGGAGTAGGAGCAATTTCAATAAAGCAATCTAATAACTCTCTCACTCCAAAATTATTTAAAGCCGAACCAAAAAAAACGGGTTGCAAATTTCCTTCTAAATATTGCTCTCGATTGAAAACCGGATAAACTTCTTCTATTAATTCTAATTCTTCCCGAAGTTTAAGTGCAGGTTTTTCTTTAATCAGTTTTTCTAAATCAGGACTATTGATATCAGAAATTGCAATCGTATCTTCAATGTTTTTACGACTATCTCCACTAAACAGATTGATATTCTTTTCCCAAATATTATAAATTCCTTGAAAATCATATCCCATTCCTATTGGAAAACTTAGAGGGGTTACTTGAAGGCCTAGTTTTTTTTCTACTTCGTCCATCAAGTCAAAAGCATCTTTCCCTTCTCTATCTAGTTTATTAATAAAAACAATAATAGGAATTTTTCTCATTCTACAAACAGCTACTAGCTTTTCTGTTTGTTCCTCAACCCCTTTGGCTACATCTACAACAACAATCACACTATCAACAGCGGTTAATGTTCTGAATGTATCCTCTGCAAAATCTTTGTGTCCTGGAGTGTCAAGAATATTTATTTTTTTGTCCTTGTAGTTGAACGCAAGAACCGAAGTGGCAACAGAAATACCTCTTTGTCTTTCTATTTCCATAAAGTCACTGGTAGCTCCTTTTTTTATTTTATTGTTTTTAACAGCCCCAGCTTCCTGAATTGCACCTCCAAAAAGCAATAATTTTTCAGTTAGGGTTGTTTTTCCAGCATCGGGATGTGATATAATTCCGAAAGTTCTTCGACGTTGTATTTCTTTTAAAAAACTCATAATTTGTATAATGGATTGCAAAAATACTATTTATTAAATAAATAACTAATGCAACTTTATAATTCCAAGAGGAAAAGGAAATAATCTGTTAATAAATTTTTGTTAATAGTAGTTTGTAAACTTGTTTAATACAGTCGATTTGTTACTTTTGTTGATTGTAATTTGTGCTTTGACAAGTTGTAAAGCGGTATACATTTTACTATAACTTACTTAAAAAATTGAGAATGAAGTTAAAATATTTGTTTTTAGGGTTGATACTTGGGTTTGCTGTGATGGCAACTGCGCAAAAAAACTCCAAAGAAGTTTTATTTACAATTAATGATAAACCCTATTATACTGATGAGTTTATAAGGGTTTATAATAAGAATTTAGATTTGGTAAAAGACGAATCGCAAAAAGATTTGAATCAATATTTAAATTTATTCATTGGCTATAAATTAAAAGTAAATAAAGCTTATAAATTAGGACTTCAAAATGGGACATCCTATCAAAATGAGCTAAAGACGTATCGCACTCAATTAGCAAAGACTTACACCTCGGATTCAAAAGTAACCAAAGAGTTGGTGGATGAAGGATATAAAAGATTATTAAAAGAAGTTAATGCTTCCCATATTTTAATAATGGTTGATGAAAATGCTTCACCAGCAGACACCTTGGCGGCTTTTCATAAAATTTCAGATATTAGAGAAAGAATAATAAAAGGAGAAGATTTTGGAACTTTAGCTCAAGAATTATCTCAAGATCCATCGGCAAAAGATAATAAAGGAAATTTAGGATATTTTACTAGCTTTAGAATGGTGTATGCTTTTGAAAATGGTGCCTATGCAACTCCTGTTGGAACGGTTTCGAAACCAATACGAACTCGTTTTGGTTATCATTTGATTAAGGTTAATGATGTTAGAGATAATAGAGGAGAGATTTCAGTTGCTCATATAATGATATTAAAACCAAAAGACGGAGAAGATAAATCGAAAGCTAAAGCAACAATTGAGGATATTTACAAAAAAATACAACAAGGAGAAAAATTTGAAGAGCTTGCAAAACAATTTTCTGAGGACAAATCTTCTGCGTCTAAAGGAGGCGTTTTAAATCGATTTAGTTCCGGTCAACTTAGTTCTGAAGAATTTGAAAATCAAGCTTTTTCATTGACAAAAGAGAATCCAATGTCCAAACCATTTGAAACTCAATTTGGATGGCATATTGTAAAATTAATCGATAAATTTCCAATAAAATCGTATGATGACTCGAAAGTAGAACTGGAAAATAAAATTAGTAAAGATGATCGTTCAAGATTAATTACTAATTCTTTAAATGAAAAACTGCGAAAAAAATATCCTATTAAAAAAGATAATAAATTATACACCTCACTATTGAAATTAGTGACAGATGATTATTATGATGGTAAGTGGGCTCTTCCTGCTGATGCAAAACAATATTCATCAACATTGTTTTCTGTTGGAACGAAAAAACTTACAGGGACTAATTTTTTAGATTATATTTATTCTCAGCAAAAATCAGGAGTTACACTAAAACCAATTGCGAAATTAGTAGATAAATTATTTGAAAATTTTACAAATGAGCAACTCAATCAATATAATAATGATAATTTGGAAAATGAGTTTCCCGAATTTTCAGCGGTTATGGATGAGTATCGTGATGGTTTATTATTGTTTGATTTGATGGATAAAGAAATTTGGCAGCGATCTAAAAATGATACAACAGGATTGAAAGTTTTTTATGAAACTCAAAAAGATAAGCATGTTTGGAAAACTAGGGTCGATGCCGAAATATATTCTTCTACTAATTTAGATATAATGAGGAAGGCATTCGATATGATTAAAAAAAATGTTGCGGCTAAAGAAATAAAAGAAAAATTTAACACCAAAGATGATATAAATGTCATGTTCTATGAAGGTTTCTACGAAGAAGGTGCCGAATCATTGCCTAAAGACACCAAAATGGAGTTGGGTGTATCTGAAATCACCAATAAAGGAGAATATTATTTTATTACAAAAGTGAATAAAGTACTGCCTCCAGGAATAAAGACTTTGGAAGAATGTAAAGGAAAATTAGTAAACGATTATCAACAATATTTAGAACAAAACTGGGTTGATGAACTTAAAAAAGAATTTACGGTTAAAATCAATCAAGACGTTTTTGAAAAAGTAAAAAAACAAATTAAAAAATAACAATCCAACCATCATGAATAATAAGAAATTAATAGGAATCTTTCTTTTTTTAATAAGTTTTTATGCTAATTCTCAAGAGATCATTAAAGAAAAGGAGCCGGAGAAAAAGGTGGTTCAGCAACATAAAAGACAAAAAATTGATGGTATCATTGCTACCGTTGGGGATTATACTGTTCTTGATTCTGATATTGACAAGGCTTTTCTTGAAATTCAAAGTTCAGGCGGGTCAACTAAAGATATTACCAGATGTCAGATGTTAGGAAAGTTACTTGAAGATAAGTTGTATGCTCATCAAGCGATTCAAGATTCTATTATTGTCAAAGATGAAGAAGTAAAAGAAAAAATGAATCAACAAATTGACTATATGGTGGAGCAGTTAAAGTCGATGGATAATGTGGTTAAGTATTTTAAAAAAAATAATGAGGATGAATTTAAAACGGAACTTTTTGAAATTTTAAAACAACAAAAGTTAGCTTCCGAAATGCAGAAAAAAATTATTGATCCCGTTCAAATTACTCCTGAGGAGACAAGAAGTTTTTTTAAAAAAATCCCTGAAAATGAAAGACCTCTTTTAGGCGCTCAATTAGAAATTGCCCAAATTGTCATTGCTCCTAAAGTTACAGCGGCAGAGAAACAAGTAGTTATTGATCGATTGAAGCAAATTAAAAAAGAAGTTCAAGAAGGAGCAAGTTTTACAACTAAAGCTGTATTGTATACTGAAGACCCTGGTTCAAGAGCTAGTGGCGGGTTTTATAAAATAAACAAGAAAACGCCTTTTGTTAAAGAGTTTAAGGATGTTGCTTTTTCATTGCAGGAAGGCGAGATATCCGAACCATTTGAAACAGAATTTGGATTTCATATTATTTATTTAGAAAAAATTAAAGGGCAAGATTTAGAGTTGAGACACATTTTGTTGACCGCTAAAGTAACTCCAGATGCTTTGAAAGAAGCCAAAGCAAAAATTGAGTTGATAAAAAAAAGAATACAAGATAAAGAAATAACTTTTGCAGAAGCGGCGAGAACAATGTCGGATGAAAAAGAAACTCGTACTAATGGAGGAACTTTGATTAATCCAAAATCTCAAGATACTCATTTTGAATTAACTAATATGGATCCTGTGATTTATGGGCAAGTTTCTAATATGAAAAGCGGGGATATTTCGCCCGTAATTTTAGACGAAGATCCTAAAATGGGTAAACGTTATAAAATAATTATGGTTACTAATAAAATTGAGGAGCATATTGCTGATTTTAGTAAAGATTTTATCAAGATAAAAGAATTGGCGCTTAAAGAAAAACAGATAAATGCTATCGCAAAATGGTCTGAACAAAAAATTAAAGAAACTTATATAAAAATTAATGGTGAATATAGAGATTGTGTTTTCACTAATAATTGGTTAAAAAAATAGTATTTTTGATTTTAATACGGTCTAAATTCTAAACTTTAAATCTACACTTAAAATGTCGGACGTTGCAGCTATACAAAACCTTGTTAAAAAAAGGTTAGAACTTAAAAAGGAAATTTCAAAAATTATTGTTGGTCAAGATGATGTTATTGATCAAATATTATTAAGTATTTTTTCTGGAGGTCATGCCTTATTGGTAGGTGTGCCAGGTTTAGCCAAAACCTTAATGGTCAATACTATTTCGCAAGCTTTGGGTCTAGACTTTAAAAGGATTCAGTTTACACCCGATTTAATGCCCTCTGATATCTTGGGAAGTGAAATTCTAGATGAGAGCAGAAATTTCAAATTTATAAAAGGGCCAATATTTTCAAATATTATCCTTGCTGATGAGATTAATCGAACTCCTCCAAAAACTCAAGCTGCTTTATTAGAAGCTATGCAGGAAAGAGCTGTAACTATAGCAGGACAAAATTATAAATTGGATTTACCTTATTTTGTTTTAGCCACACAAAATCCTATTGAGCAAGAAGGAACTTATCCATTACCTGAAGCGCAATTAGATCGTTTTATGTTTGCCATAAAATTAGATTATCCTTCCTTTGCAGAAGAAGTGCAAGTTGTGAAGAGTACTACTTCAGATGAAAAGCAAATAATAAACCCATTGTTTACAGGGCAAGAAATCATCGAGTTTCAACATTTAATTCGAAGAATTCCTGTTGCTGACAACGTAATTGAATACGCTGTTACTTTGGTAGGAAAAACCCGCCCTAAGACTTCTTTGTCAACGGATTATGTCAATAATTATTTGGATTGGGGGGCAGGACCAAGAGCTTCACAAAACTTAATATTGGCAGCCAAAGCAAATGCCGCTTTTAATGGAAAATTCTCTCCAGATATTGAAGATGTAAAAGCTGTAGCCACAGGAATTCTTCGTCATAGAATAATCAAGAATTATAAAGCAGATGCTGAAGGAATTACAGAAGAAATGATTATTGATAAGTTAATGTAATATAAGGATATTACAAATAATATTAAAAATCTCCATACTAATTATTGTCCGGGGATTTTTTGTTTAGAAGAGAATC
>CAIRMK010000016.1 GCA_903879645.1 uncultured Bacteroidota bacterium | reverse complement strand
CATTTAAAATAAGATAGCCTAAATGCCTTCCGTACTTATCAACCAAATTATTTTGTTCCTGTACTAATGTGCATAAATCACCCAAAATAACTTGATCCTTTAAAAAGTTGAACGACATAAAACCCAATTTGATTAATAGTGCAGCTGGAAGTTGTAGTTCCTTTTCATCTTTTTTTATCTTATTGCAGTAATTTATTTCGGGTGCATCTATTCCATAAAATCGTACTTCAAATTCTTCATTTGAAATAATATCTTTTAAAATAATTCCATCACCATCAACAAATTTTACGATTTCCAGAAGGTTTTTTTTAAGTGTAGTTTCTTTAGCATTGTATTGCTTCATATTGCATTATTTAAGTTATTGATAATCAATTAATTATGTTGTAAATTTACAATAATTTTTAATAACAACACATAAATTTTTTAAGCTATGGCTAAACAAAAAGGACATATTAAATATGTCGGAACTTTAGGAGATGTAAGACATTTCAAAATCAAAGGAAACAAAGGTTTCTTTGCTGGTCTTGTTGGCGGTCCAACTGCTGAACAGGTAAAAACTGCACCAGGTTTCATTCGTACTCGTGAGAATATGAGTGAATTTGCTGCTTGTGCTATGACTGGGAAATCCGTTAGAATTGGTTTATCTGCTTTAATGAAGCAAATGACAGACAGCCAATTTACAGGAAGATTGACAGCCATAATGAAGAAAATCAATATTGAAGATGGTTCTGAAGCAAGAGGGCAAAGAGCTGTTTTGGTTTCTCAACAACCACAATATTTAAAAGGTTTGGATTTTAATCGCAACATATCATTTAATGGTATTCTTAGTGCACCATTTACTTTAACTCCTTCAGTTGATAGAAATGAAAGTACTTTAAGTTTAGAAGCTTTTAATCCAATGAGTTTTTTAAATGTTCCTTCAGGTGCAACACATTTCAGAATAATCAATGCTGTTTCTGTTGTTTCAGATTTCATTTATAATTCTGCTACTGGAGCTTATGAAGCTGCTGAACCATTGTTAAATGAATTGTCAAATATTGCTTATTCAGATTACACTCCTATTGATGCCGTAACTCCTGTAATTGATGTAACTGCAACTTTGCCAGGTTCTCCAACATTAACAGTAAACGTTTCTGTTTTAGGTTGTGTTGGTATTGAGTTTTATCAAGAAGTTGGTGGGAATTACTATTTATTCAATGCAGGTAATGCAATGAAAGTTCAAGAAGTGTTCTAAAAAATACCATCAGTTTGCAAGTTTGCAAAGTCTGCAATGTTGCAAAGTAAACCCTTTCTAAAGAGAGGGTTTTTTATTTTGCACTCATTTATCTATAATGTGGGCTTATATTGGACTTATAGTGCTTTTAAGTGTAGAATATGTATCAGACTATAGGAATTAAAAATATCGTTTGTTTATCCAAAGAAAAAATCCAAGTATGCCCGTAACATTCCATTCAAAAACCAACATTCGGATAAAGGTCAACCTGAGCTGTTTTTTTTGAAATAATGCCTACTACTATTCTTCAATCGAAATGGGGATTTTCTAGCATTATTTTAAAAAAAATTGCATCCATAGGGGTTTGGGGAAATGGAAGATTGCCCCAACTGAACTTACCTAGTGCGTTGGCAGTAGCGAAACAAGGGTATCGTTTTTTATTTGCTTATTAGGTTTTTCTGATTGCTTTTATTGTTGGCTTGGTGCTTCATTGCTTCTGCTGAAAATATATCTGTTTATTTAATTGAATATTTGATTGGAATTGGATAGCATTAAGACAGCTTAAAAGCAATTTACTACAAATGTTCTGGCAAATAAAAAAACTATACTCTTGTGGGCAAATTTGATTATTGAGGATGCCAGATTGTTCTTGCGAAATGGATTGTTTCTAATTATTACAAATGTTGTACGGATACGTAATGGCATCTTCAATAAACAATGCAAATACTCTACCGCTTTTGGGTGGGAGCGTTGGCTGTGGCGGCTATTTTACATAATGAGCTTATAGTTTCGGTGTGGCTGGTGTTCAGACATACTGAACTATAATGGCTTATTATGTAACATAGCTTGGGAGTGGTTTTGTTTTTCGAGGGTTGGGAAACAGCTCTTTGCTTTTTTATTTTACCAAAAAGACAAATATTAACTAAATAAAACAAGCAATGTGCTGTTATGGCGATGGGAAAAAACAAAACCGCAGGAGCTTTGGCAGAGCGTTGGCTTGGGTGGGTGCAAATACTACAGCGATAGCGTTCCTATTTTTAAATAAAATATGATATTAAATTTATTGTGTTACCGTAGTGGATATTAATACATAATTGCCACTCGAGGTAGTTTTTTCAAAAGTTTTTACAACACCCGTTTCTGTATCAATAACGTGAAATTTTCCTAAATTAGAATTAGGACTTGATGTAATTTGATATTTACCTATCGTACTAACAACATTATTTGTAGTATTAGAATTGTCAGCAGAACAAGCCATAATGATTAAACTAAACGCTCCTACAACAGCAAGTGAACTAATTAAATAATTTGGAAATTTCATAATTTTTAGATTTAAGATTAAATAGGATTTATTTTAGATAAATAGTTTAAGTGACTTTATTTAACACCAAGTTTAAATAGTGTGTTTTTTTTTCATTTCAAACACATAACAAATTATTATATAGACATAAGTAAATATATTTATTTAGTTATTACTCCTTGATTACTTTATATACTTGTTTATTGTTATCCGATT
>CAIRMK010000015.1 GCA_903879645.1 uncultured Bacteroidota bacterium | reverse complement strand
CCCATTTTTAAACAAAATAAAAAGCAGGTGGTAAAGTCGTTAGAAGAATATATTTTGAATTTGACTCATTTTAAAGAGTTACTTGAAAATGATAAGTATGAAGAGGTATTTAATGAAATGCAAAACACGAATAGAATTAAAGAAATACTAAACAGGTAGTAGGTTTTAGGTGATAGGTTTTAGGAATTTTTCCAAACCTACAACCTACAACCCACGAATTACAACCTAAATAAAAATGGAAAATAATAAAGAAATGAGAACGTGGTTGAATGATTTTAATTTGCCACACCCAATTGTAATCGCTGGACCATGTAGTGCAGAAACAGAAGAACAAGTTTTGAAAATTGCTCATGAATTGAAAGATTCAAAAGTGTCTGTTTTTAGAGCGGGAATTTGGAAACCAAGAACACGTCCGGGAGGATTTGAAGGAGTGGGTGAAATTGGTTTGAAATGGTTGCAAAAAGCCAAAGCAGAAACTGGATTGTTGATGGCGGTTGAAGTAGCGAACGCCGCTCATGTGAAGTTAGCCTTAGAACACGATATTGATGTGTTATGGATTGGAGCACGAACTACAGTCAACCCATTCGCAGTGCAAGAGATTGCAGATGCCTTGCAAAATACTGATAGAATTGTATTGGTAAAAAACCCTGTGAATCCAGATTTAGCTTTGTGGATTGGTGGTGTAGAACGTTTGTATAATGCGGGAATTAAAAAGCTAGGAATTATTCATAGAGGGTTTTCAACGTATGAAAAAACTAAATATAGAAACAATCCTGAATGGCAAATTGCTATTGATTTCCAACATAAGTTTCCTGATTTACCATTAATTATTGATCCATCACACATTACGGGGAATCGAGATATGATTTTTCAAGTGTCGCAAGAAGCATTGGATTTGAATTATGATGGAATGATTATCGAAACACATATTGATCCTGATAATGCATGGAGTGATGCCGCTCAACAAGTAACTCCAAATCAATTAAAGAAAATTATTTTCGATTTAACTATCCGAAAAGAAACCGATGAAGCTGATGATTACCAACAAAGACTAAATAAATTGCGTGGAAAAATAGATGAATTTGATGCTAAATTATTAGAAGTTATTGGAAAAAGAATGAAAGTAGCGGAAGATATTGGTGCTTTAAAAAAAGAAAAAAACGTAGCCGTTTTGCAAAACAAACGATGGAATGAAATTCTTGATAAAATGGTAGTAGATGGAAACCAAAAAGGATTAAGCGAAGAGTTTATTGTTCAGTTTTTCAAAGCTATTCATCAAGAAAGTATTGCACATCAAGAGAAAATATTTAATCAATTATAAATTACGAATTACAAATTACGAATTAGGTAATGTAAATATGTTGTAATTTTGCAACTCGTAATTCGTAATTTACAATTTATAATTAAATATGACAGGAATCGTTTATAAATCTACTGGAAGTTGGTATACCGTGAAATCAAATCAAGGTGATTTTATGGAATGTCGTATCAAAGGAAAATTCCGAATTAAAGGAATCAAGAGTACCAATCCAATTGCTGTCGGTGATGTTGTAGATTATGATTTAGATGAAAGCTCTGACGTAGTTACAGGAACGATAACCTACATTCATGATAGAAAAAATTATATTGTTAGAAAATCGGTGAATTTGTCACATCAAATGCACATTATTGCTTCCAATTTAGATTATGTTTTTCTTTTGATTACCGTAAATAATCCACCAACAACCTTTAATTTTATTGATCGATTTTTGGTTACTGCTGAGGCTTATGGAATTGAAACGATTTTAGTTTTCAATAAGATTGATACTTTAGATGAGGTAACGTTGGATGAACAATTGTATATGCAACATGTGTATCAAGAAATTGGGTATAAATGTTTGCGCGTTTCAGCTAAAGAAAGTAAAGGAATTGAAGAACTAAAAGGACTTATGATTGGAAAGACTACTATGTTTTCGGGTCATTCGGGAGTTGGAAAATCTACTTTAGTGAATGCTTTAGAACCAAGTTTACATCTTAAAACCAAAACCATTTCTGAGCAAAGTATGCAAGGTCAGCATACTACTACTTTTGCAGAAATGTATGATTTGTCTTTTGGAGCCAAAATTATTGATACCCCAGGGATCAAAGGTTTTGGAATTGTGGATATGGAGAAAGAAGAAATCAGTGGTTACTTTCCAGAGTTTTTTAAGTTGAAAGATCAATGCAAATTCAATAATTGTTTGCACAAAGAAGAACCAAAGTGTGCTATAAAAAATGCTTTAGAAGAAAACAAAATTTCATGGACACGTTATAACAGTTATCTGAAAATATTAGAGGGTGATGATGAACATTATCGCACCGATATTTACAATGATGATAGAATTGCAAGTGACGAAACAAGGAATAAATAGTTTTCAGTCGCAGTTTTTAGTTTTCAGAAATCAAAATTTATTAATTGTTAATCTTCATGAAAGCAGTAATCCAAAGAGTTTCTCAATCATCAGTAACCATTGACAATAAAATCGTAGCTGAAATCCAAAAAGGCTTACTCGTTCTTATTGGAATTGAAGATTCAGATTCTCAAGAAGATATTCTTTGGTTAACTTCCAAAATTGCTAATCTTCGCATTTTTGGAGACGAAAATAATGTTATGAATTTGTCCTTAAAAGATATTGATGGAGAAATTATTATCGTCAGTCAATTTACACTTCACGCCTTAACTAAAAAAGGCAATCGACCATCTTATATAAAAGCTGCTAAACCTGAAATTGCTATACCAATTTATGAAAATTTTATCTCTCAAATGGAATTAGAACTAGGTAAACAAGTGCAAACAGGGCAATTTGGAGCCGATATGAAAGTTTCACTGTTAAATGATGGTCCTGTAACCCTAATTATGGATACAAAAAACAAAGAATAAATTTTAATTTTATTAAAAGCAACTCATTTCGTCGTTAAGTGACTAACTATTAATTTTTATAGAATGAAAAAATATAGTTTTACCATTCAATAAACTATTTTAAAAACTTTTTTTTTCAAAATCCAACAAAAAAATATATTTTCCCAATAGAAATATTATAAAACCAATTGATTTTATTTAAAACCCAATGGGAATTATTATTTTCCCAACGGGTTTTAAATAAAAGTAATTTGTTTTGTATAAAACCCAATGGGAATTTTTATTTTCCCAACGGGAATTATACAAAAATAATTTGTTTTGCTTAAAAACCAATTAGGTTATATTTTTTTCAGTTTGTTCTACTTCTTTTTGAAGAATTTTAGTTTTCTATTCAATTAATTTATCAAAGTTTAAAATTGAATAAATAGAGAAATTAATGAGAGTTCTATATATATTAGTTTATTAGTAGGGATAAATGATTAAAATTGTTTTGTTTAAATGTGATAAAATGTGATTTTTTTAGAATTATAATCAAATATGAGTAGATATTTTAGTTTTATTAGGCTAGTTTAAAAAAGGGAAGATTTGATATAATACTGTATAATGAACATTTTAAAAAATCATTTACTTTGAAATCCTTAGCGTTAATTATTATAGTTTTTAAAAATGAAAATGTAATGTTTATGACCTACAAAAAAACCGCCACTCAAGTGAATGGCGGTTTTAGTTTATATAAAGTACAACTATAACTATAACAGTGAATGTTGCGTCATTACTGCTGGTTTTTTAATTCCCATTAAATCTAATATGGTAGGAGCAATGTCGCCTAAAACTCCATCATGAATGGTTTTTAATTCATTGTCAATTAAAATAATTGGCACTGGGTTGGTAGTATGTGCTGTGTTTGGCGAACCATCTGGGTTAATCATCGTTTCGCAATTTCCATGGTCGGCAATGATAATTGTAGTGTAGTTGTTTGCCAAAGCTGCTTCAACAACTTCTTTTACACAAGCATCAACGGCTTCACAAGCTTTAATTGCAGCTGCCATAACACCAGTGTGACCTACCATGTCTCCATTGGCAAAATTCAAACATACAAAATCTACTTCGCCTTTATTCAATTCAGGAACCAAAGCGTCTTTTAATTCATAAGCACTCATCTCAGGTTGTAAATCGTAGGTGGCTACTTTAGGTGAGTTTCTTAAAATTCTAGATTCTCCCACAAAAGGAACTTCTCTACCTCCTGAAAAGAAAAATGTAACATGAGGATATTTTTCAGTTTCGGCAATACGAATTTGTTTCTTACCTGCTTTTTCTAATACTTCTCCTAGAGTTTCGGTCAGATTATCTTTATCATAAATTACATGAACATTTTTGTAGGTGTCATCATAATTGGTCATGGTCACATAATACAAATTTAATTTATGCATGTTTTGTTCATGGAAATCTTCTTGCGAAAGTACTTCCGTTAATTCTCTTCCCCTATCAGTTCTAAAGTTGAAGAAAATCACTACATCTTGATTTTCAATCGTTGCGACTGGATTATCAGTGGTATCAACCATTACGATTGGATCAATAAACTCATCGGTGATATTGTTTTTATAACTGTCTAAAACACTTAAAACAGCATCTGTTGAATGAGTTCCTGTTCCGTTTACTAATAAATCATAGGCGATTTTCACGCGTTCCCAACGTTTGTCTCTATCCATTGCATAATAGCGACCAACAACCGAAGCTAATTTGGCGGATTTATCATAAATATAGTTATTCAAATCTTCAAGATACAAAGCGCCCGATTTTGGATCCACATCTCTACCATCGGTGAATGCGTGAACAAAAACTTTTTCTAGTCCGTATTCTTGCGAAGCATCTATTAATCCTCTTAAATGCGAAGTATGGGAATGTACACCACCATCAGAGAGCAATCCTAATAAATGAACAGCTTTGTTATTGTCTTTAGCATACTTTAAGGCAGCAACCAATTCAGGTTCGTTGTGTAAAGTTTTGTTTTGAACCGCTAAATTGATTTTCACTAAATCTTGGTAGACAATTCTACCTGCACCAAGATTCATGTGACCTACTTCAGAATTTCCCATCTGTCCTTCTGGAAGACCTGTTATTAATGCTCTTTTCATTTCTTAGTTGATCCTTATTTAAACGTGTTTTTCATTACTTCACTAGAGTTGGATATTT
>CAIRMK010000014.1 GCA_903879645.1 uncultured Bacteroidota bacterium | reverse complement strand
GGCGTTACGTCTAGCAGCTCAAAAGCTTCCAGTTAAAACTAAGTTTGTTGTTGCTAGAGATTTCGAAGCATAATATTATATTATAATTATGAAACAATCAGAAATTATTAGTCTGTCTACAGCTGAGTTACAAGTTAAACTTAGTGAAGTTAAAAAAACATATGCTGAATTAAAAACCGCTCACGCTATTTCACCAATTCAAAACCCACTTCAAATTAGAACAATGAGGAGAGCGGTAGCAAGATTGGCAACTGAATTAAGCAAAAGAGAATTGTAATCTGCTGAAAGATGGAAGATAAAAGAAATTTAAGAAAAGAAAGAATTGGTGTGGTTACTAGCAATAAAATGGAGAAATCTATTGTTGTTTCTGAAACAAGAAGAGTAAAGCATCCAATGTATGGTAAGTTTGTGTTAAAAACTAAGAAATATGTTGCGCACGACGAAACAAATGACTGTAACATAGGTGATACAGTAAAGATCATGGAAACAAGACCTTTATCTAAGTCTAAATGTTGGAGATTAGTTGAAATCATTGAAAGAGCGAAATAGTTATGGTACAACAGGAATCTAGATTAAAAGTAGCAGATAACACAGGAGCAAAAGAAGTTTTGACTATCCGTGTTTTAGGAGGAACGAAAAGACGTTATGCCTCTGTTGGAGATAAAATTGTAGTGTCTATTAAAGATGCAACACCAAACGGAAACGTTAAAAAAGGTGCTGTTTCAACTGCAGTTGTTGTACGTACCAAAAAAGAAGTGAGAAGAGCTGATGGATCTTATATCAGATTTGATGATAACGCATGTGTATTGTTAAATGCTGCTGGAGAAATGAGAGGAACTCGTGTTTTTGGTCCAGTAGCAAGAGAACTTCGTGAAAAACAATTCATGAAAATTGTATCATTAGCACCTGAAGTGCTTTAATTCGATTAATGATGACAAAGTTAAAAATAAAATCAGGCGACGTAGTAAGAGTTATTGCTGGAGACCATAAAGGTACAGAAGGTAAAGTTCTTAAAGTTGATCGTGAGAAAAGTAAAGCGATTGTTGAAGGCGCGAACATGGTTTCAAAACATACAAAACCAAGTGCGAAAAACCCTCAAGGAGGAATCGTTAAGAAAGAAGCTCCTATTCATATTTCTAATTTATCTTTGATAGATCCAAAATCTAAAGAAGCTACAAAAACAGGAACTAGAGTAGAAGGAGATAAGAAAGTGAGATTTTCTAAAAAATCAAATCAAGTATTATAGTTATGGCATATATCCCTAGACTAAAAGAAGAATATAAGAGTAGAGTAATCTCTGCTCTTAAAGAAGAGTTCGGTTATAAAAACGTAATGCAAGTTCCTAAACTTGAAAAAATCGTTATTAGCCGTGGAGTTGGTGCAGCTGTATCAGATAAAAAGTTAGTTGACTATGCAGTAGACGAATTAACTAAAATTACTGGTCAAAAAGCGTTAGCTACAATTTCCAAAAAAGACGTAGCGTCATTCAAATTAAGAAAAGGAATGCCTATTGGTGCTAAAGTAACTTTACGTGGCGAGAAAATGTATGAGTTTTTAGATAGACTTATTACTTCTGCTTTACCACGTGTAAGAGATTTTAGTGGAATTAAAGCTACAGGATTTGATGGAAGAGGTAATTATAACCTTGGAGTTTTGGAACAAATCATTTTCCCAGAAATCGATATTGATAAAGTAAACAAAATTTCAGGTATGGATATTACTTTTGTAACTTCTGCACAGACTGACAATGAAGCGAAATCATTATTAGCAGAACTAGGTTTACCTTTTAAAAAGAATTAAGACATGGCTAAAGAATCAATGAAAGCCCGCGAGGTTAAAAGAGAAAAAACGGTAGCAAAGTATGCTGAAAAGAGAAAGGCTTTATTAGAAGCTGGAGACTATGAAGGTTTACAAAAATTACCAAAAAATGCTTCACCTGTTCGTTTGCACAATCGTTGTAAATTAACTGGTAGACCAAGAGGTTATATGCGTCAATTCGGTCTTTCACGTGTAACATTCCGTGAGATGGCTAACCAAGGATTAATTCCAGGAGTAAAAAAAGCTAGCTGGTAGTTAGTTTATTTGAGCAGATAATTGTACATTTGCCAGCTTTTAGCCGGTAACGTACAATTATCTGCTTTAAAAATTGAGTTTAATGGTTTCAGGTTCAGTGGAATAGTTCCTCTGAAAACCGTTGCCAAAATTTTATAAATATGTATACAGATCCAATTGCAGATTATCTTACGAGAGTTAGAAATGCGGTGAGAGCTAACCACAAAGTGGTTGAGATTCCAGCTTCTAATCTTAAAAAAGAAATCACAAAGATTTTATTCGATCAAGGATATATCTTAAGTTACAAATTTGAAGACAACTCTGTTCAGGGTTCAATCAAAATTGCTTTGAAGTATGATAAAGATACTAAAGAAGCAGTAATTAAAGATATTCAAAGAATTAGTAAACCAGGTTTACGTAAGTATGCAGGTGCTTCTAAATTGCCAAGAATCTTAAATGGTTTAGGTATTGCTATTGTTTCTACATCAAAAGGATTGATGACAGGAAAACAAGCTAAGCAATTGAATGTTGGTGGAGAAGTAATTTGTTACGTATACTAATTAAAAGCTAAACGATGTCAAGAATAGGTAAAAATCCAGTTGCAATCCCTGCCGGAGTTACTGTTGAAGTAGCAGAAGGAGTGGTTACAGTAAAAGGAAAATTAGGTCAACTTACTCAGGAGTTTTCGGACGTAACTGTTAAGATTGAAGAAGGTCAAGTAGTTGTTGAGAGATCATCAGACCACAAAGACCATAGAGCTAAACATGGTTTATACAGATCATTAATTAATAATATGATTATTGGTGTATCAACTGGTTTCACTAAAGAATTAGAACTTGTGGGTGTGGGATACAGAGCTTCAAATCAGGGTCAAAAACTTGATTTAGCTTTAGGATTCTCTCATAATATCGTTTTAGAAGTTGCTAAAGAAGTTACTTTAGAAACTATTTCTGAAAAAGGTAAGAACCCTATCGTAAAACTTACTTCTTATGATAAACAACTTTTAGGTGCTATTACAGCGAAAATTAGAAATTTCCGTCGTCCAGAGCCATATAAAGGAAAAGGTATCAAGTTTGTAGGTGAAGTATTAAGAAGAAAAGCAGGTAAATCAGCTTAAAAATTAAGATCATGTCATTAACAAAATCTGAAAGAAGACAGAGAATCCAGTATAGAATAAGAAAGATTGTTAGCGGTACTCCTGCTAGACCAAGACTTTCTGTATTCAGAAGTAATAAAGAAATCTACGCACAGCTAATTGATGATGTAAATGGTGTTACTTTATTAGCTGCTTCATCTAGAGATAAAGGAGCGGATATTAAAGGTACTAGCGTTGAAGTTGCAACTACAGTTGGAAAACTTGTTGCTGAAAAAGCGTTAAAAGCCGGTATAGATACAGTAACTTTCGATAGAGGAGGTTATTTATATCACGGTCGTATTAAATCATTAGCAGAAGGCGCAAGAGCCGCTGGACTTAAATTCTAATATATTATGTCTAAATACAAAAATGTAGAATTAGTAAAACCAAGTGGTCTTGAATTAAAAGATCGTTTGGTAAGTGTAAATCGTGTTACCAAAGTAACAAAAGGAGGTAGAGCTTTTGGCTTTTCTGCAATTGTTGTTGTAGGTGATGAAAACGGAGTGGTTGGTCATGGATTAGGAAAATCTAAAGACGTTTCTGAAGCAATTGCGAAAGCAGTAGAAGATGCTAAGAAAAATCTTGTGAGAATTCCTTTAAGTGGACAATCTGTTCCTCACGAACAAAAAGGTAAATTTGGTGGTGCGCGTGTATTCTTAATGCCTGCATCTCATGGTACAGGAGTTATTGCTGGTGGTGCTGTTCGTTCAGTTCTTGAATCAGTTGGTATTCACGATGTATTATCAAAATCTCAAGGTTCTTCTAATCCACATAACGTGGTTAAAGCAACTTTTGATGCATTACTACAAATGAGAAGCGCTCTTACTGTTGCAAAACAGAGGGGAGTTTCTTTAGAGAAAGTTTTTAAAGGTTAATTCAAGGAAATTATGGCTAAAGTATTAGTAAAACAAGTTAGAAGCAAAATCAATTGTCCACTTACTCAAAAAAGAGGTTTAGAAGCTTTAGGTCTTCGTAAAATGGGACAAGTTGTTGAGCATGATTCAAATCCAACTATCCTTGGAATGATAAATAAAGTTAAACACTTAGTTTCCGTAGAGGAAGTTAAATAACAATTATAGTTATGAATTTAAGTAACTTACAACCTGCTGAAGGTTCTACGCACAATCAAAACAAAAGATTAGGTAGAGGAGAAGGTTCTGGTAAAGGTGGTACTTCTGCAAGAGGACACAAAGGAGCAAAATCTCGTTCTGGTTATTCTAAGAAAATTGGTTTTGAAGGAGGGCAAATGCCACTTCAAAGACGTGTTCCTAAGTTTGGTTTCACGAACGTTAACAGAATTGAGCATCAAGGTGTAAATCTTGACACTCTTCAATCTTTAGTTGATAACGGAATTATAACTGATACTGTAGATTTTTCGGTATTAGTTGAAAATCGTTTGGCTACCAAATCAGAATTAGTTAAGATTTTAGGTAGAGGTGAACTAAAGGCAAAATTAAAAGTATCTGCTCACAAATTTACTGCTACTGCAAAAGCTGCTATTGAAGCTGCTGGTGGTGAAGTAGTAACATTATAATATTCTGACCCTATGAAGAATTTTATTGAATCGTTTAAGAATGTTTGGAAAATAGAAGAGTTGAAAAACAGAATCTTGTTCACCCTTGGTTTATTATTGGTTTACAGATTTGGTGCTCACGTAACACTTCCAGGTATTGATGCAACTCAGTTGGGAGGACTTGCTGGTCAAACTAATAAAGGAATTGGTTCAATTCTTGATATGTTTACTGGTGGTGCATTTTCAAAAGCATCTGTTTTTGCATTGGGTATCATGCCTTACATTTCTGCTTCAATTGTTGTTCAATTAATGGGAATTGCAATTCCTTATTTGCAAAAATTACAAAAGGATGGTGAAAGTGGTAGAAAAAAGTTAAACCAAATTACACGTTGGTTGACAATTGGAATTACTTTGCTTCAAGGTCCTGGTTATATCTATAACCTTAGACAAACTATTCCTCATGATGCTTTTTTGCTAGGATTTGATTCATTTTCTTTCTTATTCTCTTCAGTTTTGATTTTGACAACAGGTACTATTTTTGCTATGTGGTTAGGAGAAAAAATTACTGATAAAGGTATTGGAAATGGGATTTCTCTATTAATCATGGTAGGAATTTTAGCTAGATTACCACAGGCTTTAATTCAAGAATTTACTTCAAGAGTTACCAATAATAATGGTGGTTTGATGATTTTAGTTTTTGAAATTATTGTTTGGATGCTAGTTATTATCGCTTGTGTATTATTAGTAATGGCAATAAGAAAAATACCTGTTCAATATGCTCGTAGAACAACATCGGGTGATTTTGAAGAAGATATGATGGGTGGAAATAGACAATGGATTCCTCTTAAGTTAAATGCAGCGGGTGTAATGCCAATTATCTTTGCGCAAGCTATCATGTTTATTCCTGCTGCTTTAGCAAGATTATCTCAATCTGAAGCGTCTCAATCTATAGCTGGTGCATTTAGCAACATGTTTGGAATTTGGTATAATCTGGTTTTTGGGCTATTGATTATTATATTTACATTCTTTTATACAGCAATTACAGTTCCAACAAATAAAATGGCAGATGATTTAAAAAGAAGCGGTGGTTTTATTCCGGGTATTAAACCTGGAGTTGATACTGGAGATTTTTTAGATAAAATTATGTCTTTAATTACCTTTCCAGGTGCTTTATTCTTAGCTTTAATAGCTGTGTTCCCAGCGATTGTAGTAAGTTTAGATGTACAACAATCATGGGCAATGTTCTATGGAGGAACTTCTTTAATTATTATGGTTGGAGTTGCAATCGATACTATTCAACAAATAAATTCTTATTTATTGAATAAACATTATGATGGGTTGATGAAAAGTGGTAAAAATAGAAAAGCAGTAGCTTAATTTTTATGGCAAAACAATCAGCAATAGAACAAGACGGATCAATTATAGAAGCATTATCAAATGCAATGTTCCGTGTAGAATTAGAAAATGGACATATTGTTATAGCACACATTTCTGGTAAAATGCGTATGCATTATATTAAGTTGTTACCTGGTGACAAAGTAAAATTAGAAATGAGCCCATACGATTTGTCAAAAGCAAGAATCACTTACAGATACTAAAGTTATTAAAAATGAAAGTAAGAACATCAGTAAAAAAGAGAAGCGCAGAATGTAAAATTGTGCGTAGAAAAGGAAGATTATACGTTATTAACAAAAAGAATCCTAGATTTAAACAAAGACAAGGATAATTATGGCAAGAATAGCAGGGGTAGATGTACCTAAAAATAAAAGAGGTGTTATAGCACTTACCTATATCTTCGGAATAGGAAAAAGTAGAGCTATTGAGATTTTAGATAAAGCTCAAGTTAGCCAAGACATTAAAGTTCAAGATTGGAATGATGATCAAATCGGAGCAATTCGTGAAGCAGTTTCATTTTACAAAATTGAAGGAGAACTTCGTTCAGAAACTTCATTAAACATTAAACGTTTAATGGATATCGGATGTTACAGAGGAATTCGTCATAGATCTGGTCTTCCATTAAGAGGACAAAGAACTAAAAACAATTCTAGAACAAGAAAAGGTAAGAGAAAAACTGTTGCTAACAAGAAGAAAGCAACTAAATAGTAAGTAATATGGCTAAAGCAAGTACAAAAAAACGTAAGGTTATTATTGAATCTACAGGCGAAGCTCATATTAGTGCTACCTTTAATAATATCATTATTTCTTTAACTAATAAGAAAGGTGAGGTTATATCTTGGTCTTCTGCTGGAAAAATGGGCTTTAGAGGTTCTAAAAAGAACACTCCATATGCAGCTCAAATGGCAGCCGAAGATTGTGGTAAAGTAGCATTAGAAGCTGGTTTGAAAAAAGTTAAAGTTTATGTAAAAGGTCCTGGTAACGGAAGAGAATCAGCAATTAGATCTTTGCATAATAGTGGAATTGAAGTGACAGAAATTATTGATGTTACTCCTATGCCTCACAATGGATGTCGTCCTCCTAAAAGACGTAGAGTATAATTATAGTATAACTAGAGGTAGAACAAAGATTATCGAAGGATTTATTGACCTGAATTCATAGTCTCTATCTCAAAACAATTTTAAAATGGCAAGATATACTGGTCCAAGTACAAAAATCGCTCGTAAATTTGGCGAAGCTATTTTCGGAGCTGATAAAGCATTCGAAAAAAGAAATTATCCTCCTGGACAACACGGGATGGCAAAAAAAAGAGGAAAAAAATCTGAATATGCTGTCCAGTTGATGGAAAAGCAAAAAGCAAAATACTCTTACGGTATTCTTGAAAAACAATTCAGAAACTTATTTGAAAAAGCAGCAGCGTCTAAAGGAGTAACAGGGGAAATCCTTTTGCAATTATGTGAAGCACGTTTAGACAATGTAGTTTATAGAATGGGAATAGCTTCTTCTAGAAGAGCTGCTAGACAAATTGTTTCACACCGTCACATTACTGTTAATGGTGAATTAGTAAATATCCCATCTTATCACCTTAAACCTGGTGATGTTGTTGCCGTTCGTGAAAAATCTAAATCTTTAGAGTCTATCGAACATTCATTATCTAATTCTAGTCATGTGTATGAATGGATTACTTGGAACAACGATACTAAACAGGGTACTTTTGTTTCTGTACCTGCTAGATTGCAAATT
>CAIRMK010000013.1 GCA_903879645.1 uncultured Bacteroidota bacterium | reverse complement strand
GCAACAAGTTTTAAACAGTCTTTGACTAATGCAAATGACAAGTTTTCAAAACAACATGGAGTTGTAATTGAACTTCCAAATTTAAATGGAGAAATTGAAAAATTTCAAGTCTGGGAAAACTCGAACATGACTCCAGATTTTCAAGCTCAGTTCCCAGAAATTAGAGCTTATGTTGGAAAAGGAGTTTCTGACAAAGGTGCCACCGTAAATTTTAGTGTTTCTCCACAAGGAATTCAAACAATTCTTTTCAGATCAAATGGGACTACTGAATTTATAGAAGGTTATGATAAACAAGCTACAACTTATGTTTTGTTTGGTGATAATAACAGAAATAAAAGAAGTTTAGTTTGCGCAACAAGATCAAATCATATTATAAATAACGAGTTGCCAGTAGCCAACACTAACAAAACAGATGCTAATAATCAAACCTATAAAACGTTGCGTTTGGCTTTGTCTTGTACGGGTGAATATGCAGCTTATTTTGGTGCATCAACAGCAGGAACTGCAGCGGATAAAGTTAAAGTTATTGCTGCAATGAATGCTACTATGACAAGAGTTAACGGGATTTATGAAAAAGATTTAGCCGTTCACTTAAATATGATTGATAACACAAATGTAATATATTATAATGCAAGCACTGATCCTTATTCTCCAGCGGCAAGCATGAATAATTGGAACGGAGAATTAATGAATGTTTTGCATGTAGCTAATTTTAATGCGGCTGGGACTGGAGATTCAGCATTTGATATTGGGCATATGTTTGGAGCATCAGGTGGCGGTGGAAATGCGGGTTGTATTGGTTGTATTTGTTCAAATGATATGTCAGTAGATAGTTCTAATAGTCCATTGAATTACAAAGGTAGTGGAATAACTTCTCCTGCTGATAATATTCCTGCTGGTGATAGTTTTGATGTTGATTTTGTGGCTCATGAGATGGGTCATCAATTAGGTGGAAATCATACTTTTTCTTTTGGTTATGAAGGTTCTTATGTAACAACTGGTGTTGATGATGTTCAAACAGAACCAGCTAGTGGGTCTACTATTATGGCTTATGCAGGCGTTACCGATGTTAATGTTCAATGGCACTCAGATCCTTTCTTTTCTTATAGAAGTGTTCATCAAATTCAATTAAATTTAGCGACTGTTTCTTGTCCTGTTTCTGTAGCAATGACTGATGCAGTTCCTGTAGTTAATGCTGGATTAGATTATACAATACCTGTTGGAACCGCTTTTATGTTAACTGGTACCGCTTCTGATACTGATGCAGCTGATGTTCTAACCTATATTTGGGAAGAGAATGATTGTATGACAAGTTCACAAGCTGAAGTAACGAGTGAAGTAATTAAAACAAAAACTGCTGGACCAAATTGGAGAACTTTTAAACCAAGCACTAATAAATTTAGATATTTCCCTCAAATGGGTAATATACTATCAGGGACTTTAGCAGTAAGTTCAACAACAGCGGTTAGTAATGCTGGAACACCAATTCCTAATTGTGAAACTGTTTCCTCTGTGGCTAGAACATTAAATTTTACTTTTACAGCTAGAGATAATCATGTTGGAGGAGGGCAAACAGCAGAAGATGCTTCAGTTATAACAGTTAGTACAACCGGAGGTGCGTTTAGTGTTTCTTCTCAAAATACAACGGGAATTTCTTATGCTGCTGGTTCTACTCAAACTGTTACATGGGTTCCAGGAAGTACTGCGTCAGCACCTTTTAATAGCCCAACCGTAGATATCTTAATGTCGACAAACGTATCAACTGCTTTAGAAACAGATTCAGGAATGAATACATCTACTACACCAAATCCAACCACTTGGACCACAATTGCTTCAGGAGTTGCTAATAATGGTTCTTATGCAGTAACTATTCCTTCCTCTACACCAGCATCAACAACGTGTAGATTTATGGTTAAAGCAGTAGGGAATGTATTTTTAGCAGTTAATTCAAAGAATTTTGCTATTACAGCATTAGCTAATGAAACTTTTGGATTGAATAATTTCTCATTGTATCCAAATCCAAATAAAGGCAATTTCTCTGTTCAGTTTGATTCTACATCAACAAATGATATTGAAATTACTGTTCACGATATAAGAGGAAGAAATATTTTTGAAAGAATTTACCCTAATACTGGAATGTTCTCTCAAAACTTGCAATTGGATACTGTTCAATCAGGAGTCTATCTTGTAACAGTAAAAGATGGTGATAAAAAAGTAGTTAAGAAAATAGTTGTGGAATAGTACAACTAATTT
>CAIRMK010000012.1 GCA_903879645.1 uncultured Bacteroidota bacterium | reverse complement strand
TGTAATTGTTGTTGCGTAGTCCACATACCTGAATATTGGACATACGGATAGACTGTTGTTGCCATATTTGTTCTCCTTTAAAGATGTCAGTTTGGCTGCCACGTTAATATGGCGTTATTTAACTATATTTAGCTAAAGTGAACTACCATAAAACCATCGTAGAACCATTTTCGGCGGCCAACCATTATCATTCTTTAATTATTTACAAGAATGTTGAAATTATTATCAATCATTAAAAATCATAATCCCATTATATGTATGTTGAAACCATTATATTCTGCTATTCTAACGGCAGAATATTGGAAATTCTGAATCAGAATAGTCACGATAGTATATTGTACGCTCCAAAAACGCCACGCAGCCAAACTGACATCTTTAAAGGAGAACAAATATGGCAACAACAGTCTATCCGTATGTCCAATATTCAGGTATGTGGACTACGCAACAACAATTACAAGCCGCTTCGGCTGGCACTTGGCCTGATGGTTTCGTCAGGGGTCTTTATAGTTGGGGGGCTAATCCTAGCGGGCAATTAGGACTTGGAAACACTGTCTATTATTCTTCGCCCAAACAAGTTGGTGGTTTAACAACTTGGTTGAAAATTGCAGCAGGGTACCATTCCTGTGCAGCAATAAAACTAGATGGCACACTATGGACGTGGGGCAGTAATAATAATGGTGCATTGGGTTTAGGCAATACAACTAACTATTCAAGTCCTAAACAAGTGGGTTCACTAACCACTTGGTTAAACATCACGGCGGGCCAGTATCACATGCTAGCCACTAAAACAGACGGCACTCTATGGTCATGGGGATACAATGCTAGTGGGCAGTTGGGTCAAGGCACTGGTTATTTTTCAAGCCCTAAGCAAGTAGGTTCATTAACCACATGGCTCAACGTATCCGCAGTTTATAGAAGCACACTAGCCACTAAAACAGACGGTACGTTATGGGCTTGGGGGGGAGAATTCCTATGGTCAATTAGGTCTAGGCAATATAACTAACTATTCAAGCCCTAAACAAGTAGGCGCTTTAACCACTTGGTCTAATGTAGTTGGAGGGACAAATTTCTCATTAGCGACTAAAACAGATGGCACTTTATGGACTTGGGGTCGAAATAGTTTAGGTCAATTAGGTTTAGGCAATACAACTAACTACTCAAGCCCAAAACAAGTAGGTTCATTAACCACTTGGCGTAACATCACTGCAGGGTTTTACCACACCCTAGCCACACAAACAAACGGCACATTATGGGCTTGGGGGGGAATTCCTATGGTCAATTAGGTCTAGGCAATATAACTAACTATTCAAGCCCTAAACAAATAGGGGTATTAACCTCTTGGTTATATGTGGCTGCTGGTAGTTATGCACCCTCTTTTGCTATTAAAACAGATAAGTCTCTTTGGGTATGGGGGAATAATTCGCAAGGTCAATTAGGTTTAGGCAATAAAACTAACTATTCGTCCCCTAAACAGTTGGGGATGTTAACTAACTGGGTGACAGTAAAAAGTGGGCAATCTTACACCATAGCAATTACGGGGTAAAAACTTATGATACACTACCCGCTCACAAAAACCCATCATAAGACAAAATTATGAAGAAAAAAATCCATTTTGTGAGCGGAATTCCAAATAGCGGCTAACCGGTTAGCCGCTATTCTTAATCAGAACCCAGAGACTCATGTCTCTACTACAGCAGAGTTGGTTCATGTCCGGTATGGCCTTGCAAATATCTGGCATTCGGAAAGCTTTGTTAATGAAAGCTTTGTTAATGAGAACTAAGTTAGCCCAGACTATGCGCGGTTGGTTTGATGCTTTTTATCATTGTAAGCCGTAAAACCCCATCTCTTTAGGGTGGGGTAATTCACTTTAAAGTTACAAATAAAATATAAGTTGACATTAAAATAATTTCCAGTAAACTACTGTAAACTTAATTAACCGGGATATGAAAATATGAAACTAACATCAAAAGAACAAAATACGTTGCATGATATGCTTCGGCAGCATGGAAAAATGACCCAAGATGATTGCTGGGATGCTATTGAGGTTTTTGAAAAGTTCTTAGAACAAAAAGAACTGAACTCACTTTCCTGCTCTAATTTTGAGCACAGTAATCAAGTGAACCTGCCAAAATCAGAATAAACATAATAGGAATCGCCATGAGCCTCAAAAAACATTTAAAAACTAGAATTATTGACAAAACAGTTAAAGATAAGTTGGTGAAACGACTTCACAAAGTCTCTGAAATCATAGATGAGATGGCCCACACTCCTAGCCGACAATGTTTGGATGAGATGATAGTAGCCATCCATACCAAATTGAAAGAATTTGAAATAGAAGATTAAACATGAATGATAAAATTAAAGAATTAGCCGCACAAGCTAACGAACATGCATTTACAATATTTGAACATTATCCAGGTTTTCCAAAAATGCTACCACCCCCCGGTACATTCGACGAAAATAGAGATAGCAAGTTTGCCGAATTGATAATTGAAGAATGCACTAATCGAGAAAAATTACTTGGCGCAATTGCGCGTGGATGGTGTGGCGATGCAAATTCTCAAAAAACCATGGATTCAGAATTGGCTATTGCTATTTTTGACGAAGTGAAAGCGCACCTTGAAGACCATATTGGGGAGCAACTTGTTGAATGTGCGTTTTAAAGAAAATGAGGGTGAAATATCCAAACCTCCTTCTAAAATAAAGAATTAGCCGCATAAATTAGAAAATATTTTTGGAATAGTTGACAACCAACCCTAAAACCAATATACT
>CAIRMK010000011.1 GCA_903879645.1 uncultured Bacteroidota bacterium | reverse complement strand
TTTATTAATAATAATATCACAATTGCAATTACAAAACCAAAATAAGAATATTGTAAACGTGTATTTGCAATTGGATTCTCTAGGGTATCATTACATAAATAAACAATTGCAAGTATAAATTTCAATTTTTAATATTTACATAATCATCATTGCAATTACAAAAAAAGAATATTGCAATCTTACGTTTACTTTTAAATTCCCTTGATTATTATATTAAAGTATAAGTTTCAATTTTTAATAATTACAATATCTCAATTGCAATTACAAAATAGTAAATAACAACATTTAATTTGCAATTAAAATTTTTAGAATATTTTAGATAAAATAACAATTTCAAGTACAAGTTTCAATTTTTAATAATCACACTATTGTAAAATTGTTTTGATAATATAAATCTCATTATCATCGCAGAGAACTTCAAAGGAATACTATTAGTGTTTTTACAATCTAAAATTTGTACAGCTTTAACTATTTGGATTTTCTTTATCAAACTATATTAACTTTTAACCCGTTGAGTGTAATTATAATAAACACTATCAAATCATCGCTAAGAAGCTTAATTTATTTCATTATGATTTTTTAAACATTTCAATTCATTTGAACTTTTTCCAAAAACCAATTTATACTCCTTATTTTGAGCAAAGCTAGAGTGAATTATTTTAAATAAAACTACTATATATTTAATTTACTAATTCAAATTTGCTTCTCAATCGAATATCCGTAGATGATGATCCAATCATTATCTCAAAGTCTCCTGGTTCTGAATTGAATTCCAATTTAGAATTATAGAATGAAAGTTTTTGATTATCAATAACAAATTTTATTGTTTTAGTTTCTCCAACTTCTAATTTAATTTTTTGGAAATCTTTTAATTCGATAATGGGCCTGACTACAGAACCAAACTTATCTTGAAGATACAATTGAACAACTTCTTCTCCTGCAAATTTACCTGTATTAGTAATGGTTACAGTAGCTTCAATTGTTTCATTAGCTTTCATTATTTGTTTAGTCAACTTCAAGTTAGAATAGTGAAAAGTAGTATAACTCAATCCAAATCCAAAGGAAAACTTTGGCGAATTAGGTAAATCAATATAAGTAGATTTATATATTTTATCTTCATTAATCGATGGTCTTCCAGTACTAAAATGATTGTAATAAATTGGGATTTGACCTTCTTCCCTTGGAAAAGACATAGGTAATTTTCCTGATGGATTATAATCACCAAAAAGAACATCAGCAATAGCACTTCCAGCTTCTGAACCCAACCACCATGTATAAAGGATAGTGGGCATATTATCTGCTGTCCAATTAAAGATTAAAGGTCTACCTGCATTGATTAAAATTACAATGGGTTTTCCAGTTTTTTGAAGTTCTTTTATTAAATCTTCTTGAACACCAGGCAAATGTATATTACTTCTACTTTTGGCTTCGCCACTCATATTCCAAGCTTCACCAATACTCAAAATTACTACATCGGATTGATTAGCAACAGCAACAGCTTCCTGAAAATCAGCTTTGCTATCACTTAGAACACCACAACCTCTAGCATAAAGTAATTTTGTCTTTTTGCCTACTTTATTTTCCAAACCTTCCCATTGGGATACAATATAAGTAGAATCAATATCTTTCAAATCAACTGCCCAAAATCCATGATTGATTCTTTTGGGTTTAACCATCGGTCCAATAAAGGCTATAGTCTTAGTCTCTTTGGAAAGTGGTAAAACATTTTTTTCGTTTTTTAGAAGAACTATGCTTCTACTAGCCATATATCTAGCTATTTTAGTGTGTTCTGGGTTATTTAGCGCCTTATCCTGTCTTTTTTTATCACAATATTTAAATGGATCATCAAATAAACCCAATTCAAATTTCTTTCGAAGAATTCGTTTCACTGCCTCATCAACTATAGTCATTGGTACTTTCTTTTCTTGTACTAATTGTGCCAAATTATTGCGATAAGCATTGCTCTCCATGTCCATATCATTTCCAGCCATAATAGCCATTTGAGCGGCTTCTTTACTGTCT
>CAIRMK010000010.1 GCA_903879645.1 uncultured Bacteroidota bacterium | reverse complement strand
GTTCATTGACACAAAAGAATCATTAATTTTGACAACTAAGTATTTTAAAGATTTTAAGCTATGATAAATTTCAAAAAAATGGATGAGAAGGACTTTGTCTTTGTAAATAAACCATTGAGTGCAAAGGAGGAAAAAGAATTTAGTGAATTCCTTAAATCACGGAAAGCTAAGGGCAGAAGAACGACTAACACCAAGAAAGTGAAAGAAATGCAACCACAATAGAGCTAACAAAAGTGTTTAGGAAAGTGCTTGCAGACGGAAGTAATTGAGCAATTCTACTTTCTTTTGGCAGTAGTTTCGGCAGATTGCTATGAACAAACCAAATAAATTTTTAGGCTACATTTTGATAGTTCTCCACATACATTTCTTGCTTATTCACAACCGCTACTACCCTTAGTAATAATTTATTCTTTATTGCATTTACTACACTTAAACCAGGCTTACCCTCTGCCTTCTTTCTTTCATAATATGCCTTCATTTCTTTACTGTACCTGATACTACTTACTGCACACATGTGTATCAACCTTTTTAGTTCTTTGTTTGCCATTTTGTGCACCTTATTTCTGCCTCTCACACTACTGCCACTGCTATGCTCAAAAGGTACCACACCTGCATAACTTGCCAGCTGTTTGCCGCTTGGTTTATTAGCAAAATTGTTGGTACAACAGATGATATAAATAGCCGTTATTGAACCTATTCCTGGGATACTTTTAATCAGTTCATAATTGCGGTATATCTTCTCATCGGCTATTATCAAATCGTTGATTGCTTTCTCAATTTGTGCTATCGATTTCTCTACACCATCGATAGCTGCCTTGTGTGCCTTTTCTAATGTTTTCAACAATGCTTTGTCGTTGGTACATAACAACTCCTTAACGTAGCTTTTGGTAGCCTGTAATTGCGTTACCAAACGGGTTCTTGAAGTCATCAGGTCTTTGAGGTTCATAAATACAGGATTCAATACTGCTGTAGCTTTCAGCTCATCTGCCTGCTTGCAACAGTAGTTGCAAAGGCGTTTACTATCTATCTGATCGTTCTTGCCTCTGGTAATGCCCAAACTCCATTTTATATTGGCGGCATTACCTATGTGAAGCGGTAGGTTGTGCTTGCTGCAAAACTCCCATAAAGGGCGGTGATAGATGCCCGTATTCTCGATTACGATGAGTGTGTTTTCATCGAAGGGTACACCTAGTTGTTCAAGCCATTTTTGGAAACTACTGATGCCTTCTTTTGTGTTGAGAAACTGCTCGGTAAGCATCGGTTGCTTTTCATAATTCACCACCTTAAGAACAGATACATCGAACCACGATTTGGAGACGTCGATACCCAGATAAAATTTAATACTTGTTTCCATCTTTTTGTATTTATTTTGTAAAACAATGCTTAACCATTTTGCCCCATCGTCCTAGTCCTTAATAATGGGTAATTAACCCTAATTGCTATATGGACACCAAGGGAAAAAGCAGCAGTGGATTTTATCAGCCGATGGGTCGCGAACCCTGACCGAACATAAATGTGCCACTGCTGCTGGTTGAGTGTTATCCACACAAAAGTGTGGATTGTTAAAGAAAAAAAGAAGCAAAAAAAGAAAGAGTAGTAATAGTAGTATATTTAGTAAATTATCAAAATGCAAATCTAAAGGACCTAACATTATGGGACAGTAGAGCAAGAATTGAGCAATGGAACAAGAATTAAGCAATTGTCCATCGGCAGACGGAACATTCTTGTCAAGCACCTTCCCAAACACTCATTCGTTGGCTGCCATTTTAGCGGACACCTAAATAAT
>CAIRMK010000009.1 GCA_903879645.1 uncultured Bacteroidota bacterium | reverse complement strand
TTATCTATAGAAACTTCAAATAATAAAATGATTGATAAAGTTATGGTAGTCGATTTATTAGGAAAAGTAATTTTGGATGAAACGCCGATAAATAGTCAAATTAATGTAGAACGATTTGCGAAAGGACCTTATATTTTACAATTATATTCTAGTGAAGAAATGTTTGTGACTAAATTTATAAAGGATTAGTAATTAGACAACAACTATTAAAAACAGCTCTTTTAGAATATTCTAAAAGGGCTGTTTTTTCTTATTAAATTGAATTTAATTACTTTTTTAAAATTTTAAAATGCTGAACGCTTCCGTTAATATTTGCTTCTATAAAATATATTCCACTTGGTTGATTGCTAATATCTATAGTGTTTTGACTAAATGAATCATACTTAGTAGTGGTGATTTTGTTTCCTAAAATATCATACAAATTGATTTCTAAATGGTCGATTGTTTGGTTAGTAAAAAGATGTAGCAATCCATGATTTGGATTTGGGTATAATTTTAATAATCCATCTTGATACGTTGAACTAGTAGTTGATAACGGAGTTGTTATTACACCACCCGCAAGTTGAAATAAATAGGCAAAAGCTTGGTAGTATTGATTTGCAATATTGGCATCATGGACTATCAAGGTATTCTCATCATTTTTAGTTTCTGCTGATGTACTCCAATTGTGGGAACCTACTAACACTAATGGGTCTGAATTAGCATTATAGTTATCTACTACCATAAATTTATGATGCATAATCCCACTGCCACTATAAACTTGAGCATGGTTAGCCGGTAAAGCAGCTTGTAAAGTAACTATTTGGTTTCCTGTTGGATTATTGCTATCCACTAAAACATTACTATTACTGATGCCGCTGTTGTATTTAGTAATTATTGCGCTACTGCAATCGGTACGTGTAAAATCCATTACAGCCACTTCAATATCCGTATTTGCAGAATTGATTGCTGAAACTATTTTTGCAGTAGTTCCATCAGAAGGGCTGAAATAACTTTCTACATTTTTTCCTCCAATAATGAAATTATGAGGAGTATTGTCGCTTTTATGAGGTCCAAATTTAGAATTAGTGGTATCGGGTGTTAATGTCATACTTCCCCACATTTCTTCGAATTCTATTTTATACGCAAGCGCTAACGATTGATCTTGAATGATAAGTACACTATTCTTATCAGGACCATCAATTTGAGCTGTAGTCCAGTTGGTAGAACCTGTCCAAACAAAAGGAATATTAGCATTAGTATTGTTGGCATCAAAAATAACAAATTTATTGTGCATGATTCCATATGTAGAAGTGGTTGGGCTAGCAAGTCTTGGAATAGCACTATTTAACAATGGAATCATTGTGCTGCTAGTACTTCCGTCATAGATAACTCTTACTTGCACACCTCTTGAATAAGCTGCGTTGATAGCACCTGCAATTCCTGTTGTAGCCGATGGAGAATAGGAAGAATATACGGCAATATCCATAGTTGCTACACAATTATTGATGTAACTAATGAGCATATTCACTAGTGTATTGGACATATTTACAGCTTGTTGTGTTTGAGCAAAACTGACATCAACAGGGTGGTTGAAATAAACGGTCATTGCCCCTGTAGAAGCTGATTTGGCAGCAATTGTACATGTTGAAGGAGTTATAGATTTATTATTATTTAAAGTATATTCTATTTTAAATAGATCAGAAGGGTTTACATCGTTAATTGCAAATGTTGTGCTAGAAGTAGTGCTTTTAGTAACTAGTTGCTCTTTTTTTGTTACTACATTGACAACTTTAATATTGGAAGGAAGTTCTGCCTTGTCAAACTCTAATTCCATTTTAGAAGGGTAATGATGAACAATAAAGTCGTTTTCTTTTGTTATTTCTTGACTAAAAAGAAAAGAAGGGACTATTAATAAAACAACAAAAAGACACAGTAAAAATGGCTTCATAATTTTTCTTACAAAAGTATGACATTTTACGATTTTGTAATTCTTTTTATGACTTAAAATTAAATTAGTATTTTTATAACATATTTAAAATAAACTATTTAAATTTATGAAAGATAATTTTTCTACACAATCTGATCAATATGCTAAATATAGACCTGTATATCCTAAAGAATTTTATGATTATTTAGATGGGATTGTTAAAAATAAAGAGACAGCTTGGGATTGTGCTACAGGTAATGGTCAAGTAGCAATGGAATTAGCAAAGCGATTCAGAGTTGTATGTGCAACAGATATTAGTGCAGCACAATTGGCTCAAGCTCAGCAATTGCAAGGGATATGTTATTCGATACAACCTGCCGAGAAAACTAATTTTCCTGATGATTGTTTTGATTTGGTGACAGTAGCTCAAGCCATACATTGGTTTGATTTTGAAAAATTTTATGTCGAAATGAAACGAACGGCTAAACCTAATGCAATGTTAGTTGTTATGGGGTATGGTAAAATAGAAGTTACTCCTGAAATCGATAGTATCATTAATAACTTTTATAAAAATACGATAGGTAGTTATTGGGATAAAGAGCGAAAATACATTGATGAACTATATAAAACCATTCCTTTTCCTTTTGAAGAAATTAAAACGCCTTCTTTTTTTATTACTTACAATTGGACATTAGACCATTTTATGGGTTACTTAGGAACTTGGTCAGCCGTGAAGTATTACATCAACGCTAAAGGACAAAACCCATTACACTTGATTTAAAATCATCTTAAGGATTTATGGAAAAATGATTCCATCAAAAAAATCAGATTTCCACTATTGCTTCGTATTGGAATAACACAATAAAACCTGACATATAGCCAGGTTTTATTGTGTTGAATAGTTGAAAACTATTATTTAACTATAACTTGTAAACTTTTACTTGCAGTTGGAGTAGCCAATTTACAAATATATAATCCAGCTTGTAAATCGCTGGCATCAATACTGTGGTAATTAATACCAGTACTCAATTCACTTAAATTACTCTCTTTAACCGTTCTTCCTAAAGTATCAATTATAGAAACAGTAGCATTCTGAACTTCATTAAGCGAAAAAGTAAAGTGAATTTGTTTGTCTTGAGTAGGATTTGGCGCAATTGTAAAATGACTTTCGTCAAAAGTAAAATCATTAGTAGTTAAATTTGGTGTCATCATCCAAATAATTGCATTCAGCAAAAGTATTCTGTGATTTCCACTTGCATCTGACGTATAACCATTATATAAAGTGTCTCCTGGATCTCCTGTTCCATCATCAAGAGGTGAACTATCACCCATAGCAAAAACTTTTCCACTTTGATAGGTTGCGGCAGCAACCATAACATTAGTAGTTCCGGTTGTGCTTGAACCCGATTTAAAAACCAATCCTTTAACTGAACTATTAGCTGTTGTATTTAATGTCATAGTTGTACCGTTGGTCCACAATACTTGACTTGGATTACCTATAGGCCCATGCAAAATAGAATAATATGGGCTGGTTGAAGTTAAACTAGCTACTGCCGTAGAACTTCCAGAAATATTTACTAAATCAAATGAAATTCCAAACGGATTATTAAGAACAGTATTGCTAGTTAACAAATCATTCCAAGCTGCGGGAGAGTCAATACCATCATTATTTCTGTCTGAAATTGTATGGTCGGATATCATCATTAATCCACCTCCGTTTGCAACAAAGTTTATTATAGCTGTTTTTTCAGTTGCTGAAAAAGAGATATTGGGCTCATCAACTACAAATACTTTATAATTACTTAAATCTTGAACATTAGCCGAATTTCCATAAGTAATTTGACTATTATAAGGTAAAGTTTCTACTGTATATCCTTGTTTAACACAGTCAATTGCCATTGCAGATAATGAACCTTCCCAATAAGTTTCTAATGTTGAAGAAGTAACAGTTGATTGTGCAGGAATAGGGAGCCTTTGTGGATTGGATTGTCCAGTTCCAGTACTAGTATATGGTAAGTGAGTAGAACTCGAAAAAAAGATATTATGTGAATCAGCATCAATTACCCAATCAGCACTACCAGCCATTTCTGCTTTAGTGGCATCAAAAAGTATTTTATTTTGTGCTTTTATGCTGAATGTTGAAATTAAAAATAGCGATAATATAATTTGGTATAACCTTTTTTTCATAGCAATTTTCATGATTTTATAAAGTTTAGTGCCTACAAATGTAATATTAATTTAATATTGGATTCACAATGGAAATTTTAAAGTGATGAATTTAACACAATCTTAAGTATCATTCGATTGAAATAAATTCCCTAAAAAGCAATTTTATTACTATTTTTGCCACGTTTTATAACAACATAGTTAATCATGGTAAAAGATTTATTTGAAAGAATACAAAACAATAAAGGACCTTTAGGAAAATGGGCTTCTCAAGCAGAAGGCTACTTTGTATTTCCTAAACTAGAAGGAGAATTAGGTCCAAGAATGCAATTTCAAGGAAAAGATATTTTAAACTGGAGTTTGAATGACTATTTAGGATTGGCTAATCATCCAGAAGTTCGACAAGCTGATACCGATGCGGCTATTGCTTATGGCGCAGCTTATCCAATGGGCGCTCGTATGATGAGTGGTCATACAAAATTCCACGAACAACTAGAAAATGAATTGGCTGCTTTTGTCATGAAAGAATCTGCTTATTTATTGAATTTTGGTTATCAAGGAATGGTTTCTATAATTGATGCTTTGGTCACTAAAAATGATGTAATTGTTTATGACGTAGATGCTCATGCATGTATTATAGATGGGGTGCGTTTGCACATGGGAAAACGTTTTACCTACCGTCATAATGATATAGAGAGCATGGAGAAAAACCTTGACCGTGCTACACGATTAGCTGAAGAAACAGGTGGAGGAATTTTATTCATCACTGAAGGGGTTTTTGGGATGCGTGGCCAACAAGGAAAGTTGAAAGAAATTGTTGCCATGAAAGAAAAATACAATTTCCGTTTATTAGTGGATGATGCTCATGGATTTGGAACTCTTGGTGCAACAGGTGCTGGAGCAGGTGAGGAGCAGGGATGTCAAGATGGTATTGATGTTTACTTTTCTACTTTTGCCAAATCAATGGCTAATATTGGTGCTTTTGTTGCCGCAGATAAAGATATTATTGATTATCTAAAATACAATTTACGTTCACAAATGTTTGCTAAAGCATTACCTATGATTCAAACAATAGGTTCGCTTAAACGTTTGGAATTATTGCGTAAATCATCCGAGTTAAAAGATAAACTTTGGGAAAATGTAAATGCATTGCAAGGAGGATTAAAAGCTAAAGGATTTAATATTGGTGACACGAATACATGTGT
>CAIRMK010000008.1 GCA_903879645.1 uncultured Bacteroidota bacterium | reverse complement strand
GATTTTTTGGATGTAGAACATCACAAACAAATAACTTTCATTGCCAGCACGATGACTGAAGTGGATAAAGAAGGAAGCCACGAATTATGGGGAGAATTAACCATAAAAGGAATAACTCAGAATATAAAATTGAATGTTGATTTCGGTGGGATTGTAAATGATTCTTGGGGAAATGAAAAAACAGGCTTCTCCATTTCCGGCAAGATTAAAAGAAGCGATTTCGGTCTCAATTGGAACTCATATATAGAAACTGGTGGTTTTCTGATAAGTGATGAGGTGAAAATTTCTTGTGAGATAGAATTAATAAACGTAACTGAAAAAAAGACCGAAATGGTTTTACAATCATAAAATATAAAACAAATTATCTTGAAAAATATAAAAAGAATATTGATAGCAATCGACAGCGAAACATCCTCAGAGGAAGTTGCTTCTGGTGCATTGCAATTGGTTGAACAATTGCATACTGAAGTTGCGATTGTAAGTGTTGTTGAGACGCCTGCTGTAATGAATCAAGCCGACATGCCTATCCCTAGTTACGGATTTAATGAAAACCTAACCTCCGAAATGGAGATAGAAGATATTCTACACAAAAATTTTGAAATAGCTAACACAAGACTTATTAGCAAATTATTTTTCAATCACAAAGTAGTCACATTTATTGAGGAAGGCTCACCCTACGAAGCCATTTTACGGGTTGCTGAAGAATGGAATGCCGACTTAATTGTAGTGGGTACCAACGGCAGAACTGGGCTAGCACATCTGATGATTGGAAGTGTTGCCGAAAAAGTAATTAGACACTCAGAAATACCAGTGTTTGTAATACCTATCAAGAAATGATACAAAGAACGTTACCACATACTCATCGAGCAAAAGAAATATGGCAAAGGTCTGTTTCAAAAACAATTAGTTACGGACTGCTGATTTTGATACTAGATATTTCTTTTATGTATCTTTTTTCATCTCAAATGAAGTTTGCTTTTGGCTATATAGTCATAAGTAACTTTTATTTAGCAGCAGCTTATTTTTTACATGAAAGGTTTTGGGATAAGGTAACGTGGGGTAAATTCATTTACAAAAAGGGAATCCAGGGTGCAGCATTAGAGACCCCTAAAAGTAATTTGTCAGCTTTTGAAGAAATACTGTAAGACCATTTGCAAAAAAATGAAAAAGAATATTGGAATTATGCAATTTATAGTGATAATTATATAACAGTTACAGTAACCCCTCCGCTCACCTTTACAAAATGAAAATTATTTCATACAACTAAAAAAAATACAATGAATACTACAGAATTAGAAGGCAAATGGAATGAACAAAAAGGAAAACTGAAACAACAATTTGCTCAACTTACAGACAATGACTTATTGTTTGTTGAGGGAACAAAAGACGAAATGTTGGGAAGACTACAAATCAAATTGGGTAAATCTAAAGAGCAGTTACACAAAATTATCTCAGACTTATAAGTAAATTAATCAATGAAATAAACTTTCATTCAGGCGGTTAAAG
>CAIRMK010000007.1 GCA_903879645.1 uncultured Bacteroidota bacterium | reverse complement strand
TGGCAATGGCTCCTAATTTTGGAGTCAATCCGAAAAGTGGAATAAAGAAATCAGTTTCAAAAACTTGTTGAACGCCTTCATTTTCTAAAGTAATACTTTCTACATGATTTTTACCTTGAACACCAACCACTTCTGCTGGTGTAATTAAATTGATTTTACCCAATTTTTTTAATTCTTGTACTTTTTCGACTGAATCTAATGCTCCTCGGAACTCGTTTCTTCTATGAACCAATGTCACTTCTGAAGCAACATTAGAAAGGAAAATACTCCAATCAAGAGCTGAATCTCCACCTCCTGCTATTACAATTCGTTTGTCACGGAATAATTCAGGGTCTTTTACAAAATACTCTACTCCTTTTTCTTCGTAGAATGAAATATTTTCAAGTTGTGGTTTTCTTGGTTCAAAAGTTCCTAAGCCGCCTGCTATGGCAATAGCTTTTGCATGGTGCTTTGTTCCTTTATTACTAGTAACTATAAACGTTCCGTCTTCTAATTTATCAATGGTTTCTGCTGTTTCTGCCAAGGTAAAGCCTGGTTGAAATTGCTTGATTTGTTCCATTAAATTGGTAACTAAATCACCCGCTAAAACTTCGGGATAACCAGGGATATCGAAGATAGGTTTCTTCGGATACAATTCCGCAAGTTGTCCTCCAGGTTGTGGAAGTGCGTCAATAATATGACATTTTAATTGCAATAATCCTGCTTCAAAAACGGCAAAAAGTCCTGTTGGACCTGCACCTATTATGAGTATATCGGTTTCAATCATTCTTTTAAATTTAAGATTGGCAAAGTAACAAAGTGATAAAGTCTTTAAATATGATTTTTATCATATATAAGACTTACTCAATGTTCTCTACTGTTTCTATTTGTGGAGCATACTTTTTAATAGTTGTTTCAACACCTGCTCTTAGTGTCATTTGATTGACACTACATCCTGTACAAGCACCTTCAAAACGTACTTTTACATGTTTTGCATCCTCAATAGAAACTAATGAGATATCGCCACCATCCGAATTCAAAAAGGGTCTGATTTCTTCTAATGCTTTTTCGATATTTAAAGTTAATTCTTCGTGTGTCATAATTTAGATTATTGGATTATTAGAATTTTGGATTATTGGACTCCTAAAAATCTAACAATCCAATACACTAGAAATCTATTTCTTTACAGCAGAACATCCTGCCATTGTTGTTATTTTTATTGCTTCTGTTGGAGCAAGATTTTCATTTCTGTTTACCGTTTCTTGCACTACATTTTTAGCAATTTCTTCGAAAACTTTTTCTAATGGAGAAGCTGTTTGTAATGCTGCTGGACGACCATAATCTCCAGCTTCACGAATGCTTTGTACTAATGGTACTTCTCCTAAAAATTGAACCTTTAAATCTTCTGCAAGGTGCTTAGCTCCTTCTTGTCCGAAGATATAATATTTGTTATTTGGCAATTCTTCTGGTGTGAAATACGCCATGTTTTCTATAATTCCTAACACTGGAACATTGATGCTTTCTGACATAAACATAGAAACTCCTTTTCGTGTATCTGCTAATGCAACAGCTTGAGGTGTACTCACGATAACGGCTCCTGTAATTGGCATGGATTGCATGATGGACAAATGAATATCACCTGTTCCTGGTGGTAAATCAATTAACATGAAATCTAGTTCACCCCAATCGGCATCAAAAATCATTTGGTTTAATGCTTTTGCAGCCATTGGTCCACGCCAAATAACGGCTTGGCTTGGAGAGGTAAAAAATCCTATTGAAAGTAATTTTACTTCATAACTTTCGATTGGTTTCATTTTGGATTTACCATCAACTTCAATTGAAATTGGTTTCTCATTTTCAACATCAAACATGATGGGCATGCTTGGTCCGTAAATATCGGCATCAAGAACTCCAACTTTGAATCCCATTTTGGCTAAAGTAACGGCAAGATTTGCGGTAACTGTTGATTTTCCAACACCTCCTTTTCCAGAGGCAACTGCAATAACATTGCTGATTCCGGGAATTGATTTTCCTTTAATTTCGTTTGGATTTTCTTTAGCTTCGACTTTGATGTTTACTTTTACGACAGCCTCTGGTGAAAACTGCTCGTGAATAAGTTTTTTAATATCGTCTTCAGCCCGTTTTTTAATGTGCATTGCTGGAGTTGAAAGAACTAAATCAACTACAACCTCATCGCCAAAAGTGATTACGTTTTTTACTGCACCACTTTCTACCATATTTTTTCCTTCTCCAGCAATAGTTATTGTTTCTAATGCTTTTAGGATTTCTTTTCTATCTAACTTCATTTGTTATTTATAGTTTGTTATGGTTTATAGTTATAAAAAAACCATAGTATTTAAACTTAATATGAATTGCAAAGATAATACGAAATCCTTTGAAACTGTAGTGAATAGATTGAAAATATTTATGCCATTATAATGCGATTTGAAGAGGAATTGTTAAATTGTGTTAAGTCAAAGTAAGCTTCGGAGTATAGTCTTAAAATAGTAGATAATAAAGGATACGATTCCACGCTTCTCGCAAGGAGGTTCATCGATAAACTCCAGAAATAGAATTACTCACTTATATTAGGTTGCCAGAAGTGTTTTTCGAAATCTATGATTTGATTATCGACGACTTTTATTCCTTCGTTTTCTAGGAGTTGTTGCATGAGGTTGGTGCCATCAAAATGGTGTTTGCCTGAGAGTAGTCCTTTTCGATTTACTACTCGATGGGCCGGAATGTCTTCTCTATTGTGGGAAGCGTTCATTGCCCAACCGACCATTCTGGCTGAACGTGCTGTACCTAGTGCTTTGGCAATGGCTCCATAGGAAGTTACTTT
>CAIRMK010000006.1 GCA_903879645.1 uncultured Bacteroidota bacterium | reverse complement strand
TTTTGGTGTAATCATGGGTTCCTGTGCACAATTGTACACCTTGAGAGATGACTGTTTTTTTACCAATATGAATTTTACCCTGAGAATATATATTTGCCCCATCACCAATTCCACAATAGTCATCCAATTCTATGTTCCAAGGTGCCCATATCACAACTTTAGGGTAAACATGTACACCTATTCCAACCTTTGCACCAAAACACCGCAAAACAAACCTTCTCCAACCATGTAAAGGTCTTGGCGAATACTTAAATAACAATAGGTAAACAAATTGCCAGATAACCCTACTAATTCTGTTCATTAATGAAAAGGAAGCGCCTGTATGTGTATCCACATTAATCATTACTTTTCAATTAATTATTAGTTATTAATAGGCTATGCATAGTCTCATAGGTTCTTTTAGCTGCACTTTCAACATTAAAATGATTCTCATAACAAGAAAACGCAGCTAAAGACATTTCTTTCTTTTTAGACTCTGAAAGTTCTATCCAAGTTTGAAGCAATTGAAGAGTTCCAGAAACTGTATCGGATTGAATTAAACCAGCATTGCTATTTTCAATTTCTCTCCAGATATTTACTTTATCTGAAATTAATACAGGCTTACCAAATGACAACGCCTCAACGACTGCAATTCCAAAGTTTTCTTGATGGCTAGGCAAAATAAATACCTCGCAACCTTGAAATATTTTCCATTTTTCCTCTCCTGTCAACATTCCTTTAAATTTTATTTTATCTTTTATAAGGACATTTTGTTGAACACTTTTAAAAATTGAATTCCCAAAGTCTTCGTCAATTCCAGGACCTACAACCACTAAATCTGGTATGAACTTAAGATTATTTGTAATTAGCAATTTGTGGTAGGCTTCAATTAACATATCAACTCCCTTTTTTGGATGAATCCTACTTAGAAATAAGAAATATGGTCGAATGTTCGATCCAACCAACATATTTTCATCTTCTATCGACAAAAAAGGTTTAGGAATTCCATATCCAATATTTATCTCCCGCTTGGGATGATAAGGAGTAAATGTATTTCTTGCTAAATTTAACTCCTCCTCACAAGTAAAAAGAACTCCATAAGAACCATTTATTATCTTCGATTCAATAAATTTCCAATAAACATTGTTTCTTAGAGCTTTTATTTTACGTGCTTCACTTTTTTGAAAATATGGGTCTAGCATCCCATGTGGCATAACAAAATATGGAATTTGATTTGTCAATTCCTTTAATACTTTTCTTACCGCATAACCATGATATAACCACAATCCATGAATAACAATTGCATCGTATTTTTCAATATTTTCTCTTAACCAATCAACAAGTCGATTATTGTATTGCCAAGGTCCCACAGATTTTCCAATTGCATGAATTACAAAAGATTCCTGTTTTAAATAAAGAGAGTCAGGGGAATCCATACAAACAACTTCATTTTGAATTCCTAACTTTATGAGTTCTGGAGCCAAATTCCTTATCCCTTGGCATGGCCCCCCCGAAGATGGGTTCATGGTAGAAATTACCCGTAATAGTTTTGTCAATTATTTTTCTTAAATTGGTAAATAATGTATAAAATAAAGGCAATTAGGAAAGTGTACTCT
>CAIRMK010000005.1 GCA_903879645.1 uncultured Bacteroidota bacterium | reverse complement strand
TTGCTTGATTGAAGTTGAAATTGAAAGTTTGTTTACGAGATAATTTAGTGTTGTAAAATTATATTTTTTCAAAAACCAAACTTCCTTAAATCAAAAAAGCTATCCACAATTAAGTGGAAAGCTTTTCATTGGTCTAACTACTAAACCGTGATACGAGTTACAAATTCGTATCGAAACAACACAACTAATCTTAAATGCTTTTTTGGGCAAAAAAGCACTTCATTTCTGAAGTGCTTATCCCAATTTAGCGGTCTGGACGGGACTCGAACCCGCGACCCCATGCGTGACAGGCATGTATTCTAACCAACTGAACTACCAAACCATCGCTTTATTGCGGTTGCAAATATACATCCGTTTTTGATATTTGCAAGTATTTTTTACTACTTTTTTTATATAGAATTCAATTACCTAACCAAACATTTGTTTTTCAGCTAAATATGTGGTGAGTATTTTTTCAAAATCAGCACCAACATTAACTGGAACGTATTTAATTTTATTCTGAGCACAAGTTAGTGAGATGCTTTTGAAATATTTTTTGATATTATTTTCATACTCTTCTTTTACATTTTCAGCAAAAAGATTAATCACTTCACCCGATTCTACATCAATGAACTTCCTTGGAGTATTATCAAAATCGAAATTTAACTCTTTTTTTTCATCAATTACATGAAACAAAACTACTTTATGCTTGTTGTGTTTCAAATGTTGTAACGCATTAAAAAGTGCTTCCTGATTGTCGTTTTGAAACATATCCGTAAAAATAATGATCATGGATCGGCGATGAATTTTTTCAGCTATTTGATGCAAAAAGGTAATGGTGTCAGTTGGTTTTGCTTGTTTTGGCGCTTCTAACAAGTTTTCCAATTTATTCAACAACATTCGATGATGACGATCGCTACCCTTTTCTGGAGCATAATATTCGTAATTATCAGAATACACACTCAGACCAACTGCATCACGTTGCTTTTTAAGTAGGTTCATCAACACTGCCGAAGCTAATACAGAAAATCCTATTTTGCTGTCATAAAACGGCTGATTAACCTCTAATTTTGGATAGTGCATGGACGAGGAGTTGTCAATAATTAAATGACATCGAAGATTGGTCTCTTCTTCAAACCGTTTGGTATACAATCTATCGGTTTTGGCAAACAATTTCCAATCGATGTGTTTTGTGCTTTCGCCAACATTATAGGTCTTATGTTCAGCAAACTCGGCAGAAAAACCATGAAATGGCGATTTATGCATTCCCGAAATAAAACCTTCAACCACTTGATTGGCTAAAAGCTCAAGATGCTTAAATCCTGATATGAGTTCTTTTTGTTCTTCTATCTTCATAATTACTTCGTATGTTAGCCATTAACGCTCGAGTCAAAGATAATTTGAAAATTTGAAAATGAGCGAATTTGAAAATAATTTTTTTTATCAAATAAAAAAAGGTTCAACTTTCGCTGAACCTTTTAAATATCTTTTATTTTATAGATTATAGTAACGCATCAATTGCATCTGTATAAGTTTTTTTAGGAGCAACACCTACTTGACGTCCTACTACTTCACCGTTTTGAAAAATCAAAACTGTTGGAATATTTCTAACACCATATTTAGCAGCAAATTCTTGATTAGCATCTACATCAACTTTTCCTACCACTGCTTTTCCTTCATATTCTCCATGGATTTCATCGATAACTGGTCCAACCATTCTACAAGGTCCACACCATGCTGCCCAAAAATCTACTACCACTGGTTTTTCTGATTTTAATACTACTTCGTCAAAAGTAGCGTCTGTTATTGCTAATGCCATATTTTTATTTTTTAATATTATTATTTTGAAGCACAAAGATAAAGAAACATTTTAGTTACCAAATGTAACTTGTATTACTTTTAGCTATTTTTTAATTGAAAGAATTGATTAATTCAGTTTAAAATTAATTTGCATTCTTTCCAATTCTTCCAATAATTCTTTAGAAATATTTATTTTTAATTTTCTACTAGGCATCGATAAAAGAGTTACCACTCTGTTTTCTTCCGTTGCAGTTGGCACTTCTTCTATCTCCTCTTCTTCAATTTCAGATTCCGTATCTAAGTTGTCGATATCTATTATTGTATCATTTTCAACAGGAACAACTTCTTTTACAGTAACAACTTCCGGCTTTTTGATGACTTTCTCAATTTCTAATACTTCAAAAGTCACTGGGTTATTTCCTTCGTTTGCTTTAAAAACTTCGCTTAAATGTTGAATTAAATTCTGTTTTATATCTTGAATATTCAATTGAATGGAAAGCTTTTTAGCAAAAAGAGGCAACACATCTGCTAATAATTTAGCGTCCTGAAACGTGATTTGAGGGTCTGATTTTTTACCTGTCTCACGATTTACCCAACCGTCTTTTACACCAATTTTGAAATAAATAAATTGATTATTGACCAAGAAATGACGGAATTTTAAGTACTCTTCATTGAAAATTCTGAAATCATAGCTTTCTTCATATCCCTCTAAAGTAAACATTGCCCAATCTTTACCGTTCTTTCCAGTTCGATATTGAACGTTGGATATTATGCCTCCAAAAGTCAATGTTTTGCCCACTAAGTTTTCTAGATTTTTTAAATGTGCTAATCTAACATTGCAAAAATATTTCATTTCAAAACGGTAATCATCCAATGGGTGACCCGAAATATAAATTCCAACTACTTCTTTTTCCTTGGCAAGTTTTTCCATTGTAGTCCATTCTTCGCAAGGAGGCACAACAGGCTCGGCAATTTGAACATCGCTTGCTTCTCCAAACAGACTCACTTGTGATGAGTTTTCATTTTCTTGAAACTTACCTCCATAACGCATTGCTTTTTCATAAAAAGTAATTCCTTCGCCTTCAATATGAAAATATTGTGCACGATGCGTTTCTGAAAAACAATCAAATCCACCGGCATAAGCCAAACTTTCAAATGCTTTTTTATTGGCGGCACGAAGGTCTATTTTCTTTGCTAAATCAAATATCGATTTATAAGGTTCGTCTTTTCTATTTTTTACAATCGTATCAACAGCATTGGCTCCCACTCCTTTAACGGCACCCATTCCGAAACGAACAGCATATTCATTATTTACCGTAAATTTATAAAATGACTCATTCACATCGGGCCCCAAAACTTTTAACCCCATTCGTTTACATTCTTCCATAAAGAATGAAACTTGTTTAATGTCATTCATGTTGTTTGACAACACTGCCGCCATATATTCTGCTGGATAATTGGCTTTCAAATAAGCCGTTTGATAAGCAATCCAAGCATAACAAGTGGAATGTGATTTGTTGAATGCATATTCAGCAAAAGCTTCCCAGTCTTTCCAAATTTTTTCTAACTTTTCAGCAGAATGACCTTTAGCTTCAGCTTGAGAAATGAATTTTGGTTTCATTTTATCCAATACGTCACGTTGTTTTTTTCCCATTGCTTTACGCAAAACGTCGGCATCCCCTTTGGAGAAATCAGCCAATTTTTGCGACAAAAGCATTACCTGCTCTTGGTAAACGGTAATTCCGTAGGTGTCTTTTAATAATTCTTCACAGGCATCAATATCGTAAACAATCTCTTCTTCACCATTTTTACGTTTAATAAAACTTGGAATATATGCAATTGGACCCGGACGATACAAGGCATTCATGGCAATCAAATCGGGGAAAACAGTCGGTTTTAACTCCTTCATATACTTTTGCATCCCGGGACTTTCATATTGGAAAATCCCAACCGTTTCGCCACGTTGAAAAAGTTCATACGTTTTTAGATCATCAATTGGAAATTCATCTGGATTGATGTCTACACCAGTTCTGTATTTTACTAGTTTTACAGTATCTTTAATCAAGGTAAGGGTTTTCAAACCTAAGAAGTCCATCTTTAACAATCCGGCACTTTCAACCACCGAGTTATCAAATTGGGTAACATATAAATCAGAATCTTTGGCGGTTGCTACAGGAACAAAATTGGTAATATCATCTGGTGTTATGATAACTCCACAAGCATGAATTCCAGTATTTCTTAAATTTCCCTCTAATATTTGTGCTTGCTGAATAGTTTCACCGCCCAAATCGGATGAATTTCCAAGCACAATTAATTCTTTGACTTTATCAAATTCTTCTGGACGCAACGCTTTTTTTAACTTATCTTCCTCCATCGAAAAGATCTTAGCCAAATTCAAATTCGTTGGAATCAACTTGGCAATTTTGTCCGCTTCAAAAAGAGGTAAATCCAATACTCTAGCCGTATCACGAACCGAAGATTTGGCCGCCATTGTTCCATAAGTGATGATTTGTGCCACTTGCTTAGAGACGTATTTATGAATTACA
>CAIRMK010000004.1 GCA_903879645.1 uncultured Bacteroidota bacterium | reverse complement strand
TGTTATGTTTAAATGATAGTTTTTGTCTTGTAAAGTAATTTAGAATTCAATAAATATACTAAAAAAATAATTCTGACAAAATTTACAATTTTATTGACGATTTGATAGTTCATAATGCGATTCCTCTCGCCTTGGAATTACAAAATGGATTCAAGAGAATAGAATATAGAATAAATAGTATAGACTATTGGTTTATTTCTGGTTGCCAAAAGTGTTTTTCGAAATCTATGATTTGGTTGTCAACGACTTTTATCCCTTCATTTTCTAGTAGTTGTTGCATGAGGTTGGTGCCGTCGAAATGGTGTTTACCTGAAAGCAGTCCCTTGCGGTTTACCACTCGATGGGCCGGAATGTCATCTCTATTGTGGGAAGCGTTCATTGCCCAACCGACCATTCTGGCTGAACGTGCTGTACCTAGTGCTTTGGCAATGGCTCCATAGGAAGTTACTTTTCCTTCGGGAATTTGTTTCGCAATTGCATAGACTCGCTCGAAGAAATTTTCTTCCATTAAAAGTAGTTTTTTATGACGTTGAATAAGGTAACAACTGCTATTAATCCGGTGATTGTGCCAATTATTTTATTCATATTGTTTACGAAATAATCGGCTTTGGATTTCATTTTATTGAAGAAGGCAACGTATAAATAAAATATCGAAAATGAACCTATCACTACGCCTGACACTAAACTGTAAATGGAAAGGGAATCGAATGTAAAAATATTGTAGGCTGCCAATGTAATGCTTACTAATACATAATAAGGTATGGGGAAAAAGTTAATTGCTGATATTAACATCCCCATAAAAAAACGACTGCGTTTGCTTTTTAAATGGAAATCATCATCGGTTTGGAGATTGGGGTTTTTAGCAAAAAACAAATAATAAATGGAAATTCCTATGAATATGACTAATCCGATTTTGTGTAATAAAACAACAATGTCTTGATGACCATTAATGTATTGCGCAAAAATTACAGAGATGTAAGTTTGGTAAAAAATAACTATCAATGCCCCTAAGACAAACATCATTGCTCGTTTTCTTCCATCGGTCAAACTCACTTTGGCCGCTGTTAAATTGATTAGTCCGGGAGGTAATACGCCTATAAATGAGGCTATAAAACCTGATATAAAAGGAATGAAAACTGACATTTATTTTATTTTAAAACGAATGTAAGTAATTGCTTTGTTGATTTCCAAATACTGTTTTTCATAAAAAGTTTGGATTTGAGTTACTTCGCTAGGAGCACCTTCGTTTTTATAGACATTATGATTGGCATATAAGACTTCGTGTCCTTCGCCATGCAACAAGCCAAGAGTGTAGCCATGCATGAATTCGGAATCAGTTTTAAGATTAACAACTCCGTCTGGTTTTAGAATAGTTTTATAGAGCTTTAAGAATTCTGAATTGGTCATTCGGTGTTTGGTTCTCTTGTATTTTATTTGCGGATCGGGAAAAGTAATCCAAATTTCATCGACTTCGTTTTCGGCAAAAATATGATTGATTAATTCAATTTGAGTTCTTAAGAACGCTACGTTGTGCATTCCTGTTTCGACTGCGGTTTTAGCACCACGCCAAAATCTAGCTCCTTTTATATCAATACCTACAAAGTTTTTATCTGGGAAACGTTCTGCTAATCCAACGGAATATTCGCCTTTTCCACAGCCTAATTCAATAATTATTGGATTGTCATTTTTGAAAAAATCTTGGTTCCATTTGCCTCTAAGCGGGAAACTATTGCTTACAACTTCTTCTCTTGTTGGTTGAAAAACATTATTGAATGTTTCGTTTTCCTTAAATCTCTTTAGTTTATTTTTACTTCCCACGATTAAATTTGATGTTTTGGCAAAATTACGGAAATATATAAGAACAAAAATAGTTTTAACTTGCAATGCAAAAATTAATCATTAAGCTTAAAGTTGATTTTGAAAAATTCTTATAAAAATATTCTTGTAGCCCCATTAAATTGGGGTTTAGGTCATGCTACTCGTTGTATTCCTATTATTAAAGAATTAGAAAAGAATGGATGGAATCCGATAATTGCTTCCGATGGTATAGCTTTATCACTATTAAAAAAAGAGTTTCCACATTTATTAGCGTTGGAACTTCCGTCCTACAACATAGTATATTCAGAAAAAGCAAAAAATCTAAAGTGGAAGCTTTTAAGAAATAGTCCTAAAACATTGATGGCTGTTTGGAATGAAAAAAAATTAGCCTCTAATTGGGTTTCAAAATATAATCTTTGTGGTATTATTTCTGACAATAGAATGGGTTTATATTCTAAAAAAATTCCTTCTGTTTATATAACACACCAACTTACTGTTTTATCTGGCAAAACCACTTGGTTTTCTAGTAGATTACATCAAATCTTTATTAGAAATTTTACTGAATGTTGGATTCCCGACATGAAGAATGCTATAAATCTTTCGGGAACTATGGGACATTTAAGAAAAACAACTTTGAGAATAAAGTATATTGGGATTTTAAGTAGATTTGAAAAACAAAATCTACCAAAAAAATATAATTTAATGATTCTTCTTTCTGGCCCAGAACCTCAACGAACAATGCTAGAAGAAAAATTAATTGACGAATTACAAAACTATAATGCTACTACAATCTTTATAAAAGGGAAAGTGGAGAAAGAAAAAAAAATAGAGGTGGTAAATAATATTACTTTCTATAATTTTATGCAAACAGACCAATTGGAAAAAGCGTTGAATGAAAGTGAATTAGTACTTTGCCGTTCGGGATATACCTCTATAATGGATTTGGCAAAATTGAATAAAAAAACTTTTTTCATTCCAACTTCAGGTCAATATGAGCAAGAATATTTGGCTAAAAGAAATAAAAGATATGGGTTTGGTCCTTATTGTAAAATTGAGGATTTTAAAAT
>CAIRMK010000003.1 GCA_903879645.1 uncultured Bacteroidota bacterium | reverse complement strand
TTTTAGTTGCGACAGCAATTTTAAAATATACGCAACATTGATTTGGTCTCGGTGTATTAATTCCAATTCAAAATCAATATCATCCAATATAGAAGTCTTTTGTTTTTCGTGGTCTTGTTTTACTTTTTGGTACAAGTCCAAATATTTGCTTTTGTAGTCTTCAAACTCTTGCTCGTCAATGGCTAAATCTTCCCAATCAAAATCGGTGTACGATTGCAACACATTCATAGTTCGCAACAATCGTCTGAACGCTTGCACAAACAAGGCCTCATAATCTTCACTTTCCAAATCATTAACACTCTGATACGTCGGTGCAATTTCTCTCAACTCTTTCAATGCTTCTTCAAACCTCTCAGCTATTTTTTCATAATCGGGCATTGTCACTACCTCAATAGCATCTTTGTTGGAGAACAACGTAATAGCATCATCAGTAGCTTTTTTCAGATTTCTAAAAGACAAAATATTGCCTTGCGATTTCTGCTCACCCAATATTCTATTAGTTCTCGAATAAGCTTGAATCAATCCGTGTTGCTTCAAGTTCTTATCTACATACAAGGTGTTTACTTTCTTAGCATCAAAACCTGTAAGCATCATATTCACCACAATAACCAAATCCAAACCGTCTTTCTCGTAGTTAAAGCTTTCCTTTTCACGGTCTTTCAATCGCTGGCTTATGTTCTTAAAATAGTTTTCAAACTGCTTACTGTCTTTAGTAGTAAAACTAGTGCCATACATTTTGTTATAATCAACAATATAGCTGTCTAATTTATCGCGACTATGACTCGATTGATATTTGGTGCTAGGTTCAGCAGCCATATCAAAATCAGTATCTTCGGGCAAATAATCCTGAGCTTCGTCTGAATCTTCATTAGCACCATAGGTGAAAATCGTAGCGATTCGCATATCGTGCAATCCTGCATCTTTCTTTTGTTGGAAGAAATCATAATATTGAAAAACATTATCAATACTATTCACAGCAAGTAAAGCCGAATACTCTTTATTAAACGTCTTTTGCTTGTGATGCGCAATGATGTAATCTACAATCTTTTCAATACGTTGTGGCGAATTCAACACCTCTTGCTTGTCAATATCTTCTACTTCAATATCAATAAACGTATTGCTCTTATTTTTATATTTCCCCACATATTCAATCCCGAAACGCAACACGTTCTGGTCTCTAATCGCATCGGTAATCACATATTTGTGTAAACAATTCCCAAACAAATCTTTGGTAGTGCGTTTTCCAAATTCATTTTTAGAAGCATTCTCCGCAAATATTGGTGTGCCTGTAAATCCAATCAACTGGCTTTTATCAAAGAATTTAGTAATGCGCTCGTGCGTTTCTCCAAACTGCGAACGATGGCACTCATCAAAGATGAAGACTATCTTCTTATGACGCAACGATTCTATTTTTCCTGCAAAGCGTTCCGAAACCGCATTATTCAATTTCTGTATGGTTGTTAAAACCAACTTGGTGTTATCCGTTAATTGATTGACTAACGATTGTGTATTATCCGTAACATCAACACTGTCTTTCTTGAATGCATTGAACTCGGTCATGGTTTGATAATCCAAATCTTTTCTGTCTACTACAAAAACAACTTTGTACACTTCGGGCAATTCCATTACAATCTGACTTGCCTTAAATGAAGTCAATGTTTTTCCCGAACCTGTAGTATGCCAGATATAAGCATTGTCATTAGAATTTTTAACCTGATGAATGATAGCTTCCGTAGCAAAATATTGATAAGGTCGCAATACCATCATTACCTTATGGGTTTCATTAATCACTATATAATGCGCCACCATTTTACCCAAATGATTCGGGTTTAAAAAGGATGCTGTAAACTCGGGTAATTCAGTAGTAATTTTATTTTTCTCATCCGCCCAAAAGAACGTTTGCTTCACCGATTGCAATTTGTTGTTGGCTAAATATTTAGTATTAACACCATTGCTTATCACAAACAACTGCACATATTGAAACAATCCATGATTGCTCCAAAACGAATGATTCTGATAGCGATTAATTTGGTTAAAGGCTTCTTTAATTTCAATACACGAACGCTTCAATTCTATTTGCACCAAAGGCAAACCATTAACCAATAGCGTTACATCATAACGGTTTTTATAACTGCCTTCTTGACTGATTTGATTGGTAACTTGATATAAATTTTTATTCCAATCTTCGGTATTAAAAAAGCGCACATAAAACGAAGTACCATCTTCTTTGGTCAATTGAAAACGGTCACGCAGCATTTTGGCTTTTTCAAATACATTACCTTTTGCCAAATGATTCAAAATAGCATCAAACTCTTTAGCCGTAAAGGTAGTATCATTAAAAACCTCCAATTGCCGTTGCAAATTAGCCACCAATGCCGAACCATCGGCAATAGTTATAAATGCATAGCCCAATCCAACCAATTGTTGGATTAAATTATTTTCTAATTGTGCTTCTGATTGATGTGCCATTTAGCGTTTATTAAATTTATCATCATTAGACGCGATTAATCGCGTCTCTACGGATGCATATTTATTGATTATCAATATCCCATGCATGTGATTGGGCATAATTTGAAAACTACCCAATTCGATATACGGAAATTGAT
>CAIRMK010000002.1 GCA_903879645.1 uncultured Bacteroidota bacterium | reverse complement strand
TTTTTTGCTTACCTTCATTTATCTTTGTAACAAGCGATTATGAAAAGAATATCATATTTAATTGAGATATAGTAAGTGTAAAAAAAACATACGCTACATTTTCTTAATCCTAAAATATTTTAAATAATTTAGCTACAGGATAACACAACATATCAACTATAAAACTATTCGCCTTGAAGTCAAAAAAAGAAATATTAAAAACGCGCGTTTCCGAACTGGAAGAGACAGTCAAAAAACTACAACAACCCCAAGTTAAAGAAAGATATTTGGACGCCTTTGAAGTAAAATCACGATTCAATATTAGTGACAGTACCTTGTGGCGCTACCGCAAAGAAAAAAAAATACCCTACACAACTTTTGGGAATAAGTTTCTATACCCAGAAAGTTTCTTCTCTAAATCTTTAAAAGAGAAAATGGTCAATTCGCATTTATTGTAGATTTCTTTACTGGTTCCGGCCGATTTCCAATTGAGGTCTTTCTCTAGCGTTCTCCTTTACGCTATATTCTTCTATCTTCTCTTCTTACTTCTATTTCTATCTTTTTGATTTTATCTTCGGTAATATGCCTTGTCAAGGTATTTTTTGCCTTTTTATTACTTTGTCCTGCTGATGCAGGAAATGTTGTATTAGTTCTATCTTACTACTACCAACTCTACCGTCACCCGAAGCGTTGGGAGTATCGAGAACTATAGTAATAATTGTAGCGGTGGCTAAGGAAAATCTTGGTGGCTGAGGAAAATCTTGGTAGCTGAGGAAAATCTCGGTGGCTGAGGTTCTCGAAGTCACCGAGATTTGAGGTTCTCGCGGTGGCTGAGGTTCTCGAAGCCACTTCCTTCGTAGCATGTTCGTACTTCCTTCGCAAAAACACCCTCTTTTGGAAAACAATCCCAAACGGCTTACGAACCATTTGCGAACGTGCTACGAACATGCTACGAACAAAACCCCCACTTTTTACCTCTTACCTTTCAAAACGTTTTAATCCTATTCAAACAATGTCAAAGGATGTCAATACCTTTCATACCCTTTCAAACCCTTTCAAACCCTTTCATTTGTTTTCAAATTCGTGCTTTCCTACTCAATCGACTGCAATGGGTTTCAGGGGTATTCAATTCTTTTCAAATACCTCTAATTCAGTTCATTATGATTTTAATAGCTGTTTTATAGCTATCTTTGACCTGTTGATTAAGTGCGCACTTTAGGAGACATGAATTTATTGTTTAATCCCTTAAAAATTAGAAAAAATGGGAACATATGAAAAAGGCATCATTGGTGCTTTCTCCGGCAAAGTCGGACCTGTAGTTGGAGCCACATGGCGTGGCAAAGATGTAATGCGAAGCTTACCTCGCAAGAGTACAAAGCCCGCAACACCGAAACAAATGTTACAACGTGAGAAATTCACAATGGTAACTGAATTTTTAACACCTCTAAACCCAATTTTAAAACGGTATTTTGGTAGTAATACAGAGGTGAAAACCCGACGTAACCAAGCGATGTCCTATACCATGAAGGATGCGGTCGTTTTTGTAGACCCTGGCTTTGAATTATCATTCAACAGGGTATTAATTAGCCGAGGTAGTTTACTTGGACTGAACACTGGGGTAGCAACCGCAGGTGCAGGACAGAGTGTTGACATTGCTTGGATAGACAACAGTGGTATTGGTGATGCTACTGCCACCGACCAGTTGGTGGTGGCAGTCTATGAACCTACTACTAAAACTACCATTTACTCTTTGAATGCTGGCTCACGAGATCATCGTTCAGGGAATGTGGTTTTGCCTGCCTTTTTATCGGGGCTTAAGGTGCAAGTTTGGGCTACTTTTGCCTCGGTAGATGGCAAAATATATGCTACTAGCGAATACCTTGGAACTATTGTAGTGGGCTAAGTACTGTTTTTATACAGTTATAAGTGGTGTTCAAACCCAAAATCATCCCAAGTGTGTAGACGCTTGGGATTTTTTTATGCCTATTACAATTTTATGAAAAAGGAAGGG
>CAIRMK010000001.1 GCA_903879645.1 uncultured Bacteroidota bacterium | reverse complement strand
GAGCTTAAAGAGCTGGCGGAAAAGATAGATTCCTGTTATGCCATGCTTGACGCGGCTATGAAAGAATATGATATCGAAAAACGGAAATATAGTGACGAGTAAATCTAGCCCATTTCTAACATATGCAATTGTTTTGCCTTGACGGCAAAATATCTTGTATAATGCTACTGTTGTATTAACGGGGATTACTATACTGGCGGTGATCTCGGAAAAGGTTCGAATTTGTATGTACCGGATCCGCCAAAATTTTTGTGAGTTGTAACTACTTGACGGCAGAGTAGATATAGCTCACAATTTTTTTATGCTATCCATAAAAATATTTGACAAACTATGAAATGAATGATATATTCAAAATATGAATACTGATTCATTAACTAGGAAGGAACGGGACAAACAGCTTAGGAAGACCGACCTGCTTTCCGCCGCAGAGCACCTTTTCGCCTTAAAGGGGTATGACAGGGCCACGATGCAGGATATAGCAAAAGAGGCTCAATATGCGACGGGGACCGCCTATCTCTATTTTAAGGATAAAGAATCCCTCTACTTCTCTTTACTGGAAGAAAAAATTTCAGACATGATGTCCATAATAAAGGAAAAAACAGCAGGAGCCAAAGACATCAGAGAGGAGCTTAATATATTAATATATGAAAGCCTTGTATTTTTTGAAAATAATCAAGATTTTTTCCACATATTCGTTTCGGAGACAAGCAGATTCCGGTGGGTGATCGATAGCAAGATCAACTCCTCTAAGTTAATGTCTGAGCATATGAGCTATCTCGCAGATATTATAAGGAAGGCCCAGCAACATAAGGTGATAAGGAGCGATATTTATGCAAAACTCATCACTGTTGAAATTCTAGAATTCATTCGCGAGGAACACAAATTTGAATCTTTAGATGCACTCAAAAATCAAATTCAAAAAGACAAAGAATTTTCAATCAATTACATCAACAATACAACACTTTAAATCATTGTTTTTTCCAAGTAATTAACTACTTTTGAAACATCATTAAAATTACCCCTCAATGAGCATCACAAAACACAATTGGACTAAAGAAGAAATTATAGCAATCTACAATAAACCTTTAATGGATTTACTGTATGAAGCTTCTACTATACATAGAGAACATCACGATCCTAATGTAGTGCAAGTATCTACCTTATTATCTATTAAAACAGGAGGTTGTCCAGAAGATTGTGGCTACTGTCCACAAGCAGCTCGTTACCACACTAAAGTGGAAGGAAACGATTTAATGAGCGTAAGCCAAGTAAAAGCGCAAGCATTACGAGCTAAATCTAGCGGTTCTTCTCGTGTTTGTATGGGAGCGGCTTGGCGTAATGTAAAAGATGGTCCTGAGTTTGACGAAGTTCTTGAAATGGTTCGTACCATCAACAAACTAGATATGGAGGTATGTTGTACATTAGGTATGCTTACTGAAAATCAAGCACTACGTTTAGCAGAAGCAGGATTGTATGCTTACAATCACAATTTAGATACTTCTGAAGAATATTATAAAGAGGTGATTTCAACTCGTGGATTTGAAGACCGTTTGCAAACTATTGATAACGTTCGTAAAACCAACGTAACTGTTTGTAGTGGTGGAATTATTGGAATGGGAGAATCTATTGAAGATCGCGCTGGAATGTTAGTAGCCCTTTCTACTTTAAATCCTCAGCCAGAATCAGTGCCAATTAATGCACTTGTAGCTGTGGAAGGAACTCCAATGCAAAATGAAAAACCAGTAGAAATTTGGGAAATGATTCGTATGGTGGCTACCACTAGAATCGTGATGCCAGAAACTCAAGTAAGGCTTTCTGCTGGAAGAACGGAAATGTCACGCGAAGGACAAGCCATGTGTTTCTTTGCAGGAGCAAATTCTATTTTTGCTGGAGATAAACTATTAACTACTCCAAATCCTGATGTAAATGATGACATGAAAATGTTTGAAACTTTAGGACTACAGCCTCAAAAACCATTTGTAAAATTAATGCAGCCTAAAACCGTGGAGGCGGAAGACTCACAATTTCAATCGTTAGGAGAAAAACCAAAATGGACTAGACCTGACCACAAAATTGAAAGAAATCTAGAATTGTCTTCTAAAGGGAAATAAATTAACAATACCATAAAAATACCCCAAAATAGCAAATAGCTTTTTTGGGATATTTTTTTATCATTATATAGGTATTTTACATTAACATTCCTCGGTCTTTGGCAACCGCTGCTAATTCTGAATCTTCACATCCAGCAATTCCTAACAAATCTTTCATAATCTCTTTTCTAGTTCTAACAGAGCTTGAGGAAATAGTAATGTATAATGGAATATCATCATATTTTACACCTTTGTTTAGATAATGTAAAATTTGTTTGTCAATAACATCTACATAAACTTTTTCTTTCTGTTGGTTATTTAAGAATTTGATTACCGAATCGCTATAATATTTCTCTCCCTTAATAATCGTATCTAAAGCCAAAATCATACTTTCAAATCCTAAATCATTTTTAATAACCAAACCAAGCGGATCAATTTCATCAATAATCGATTGGACTTTTAAACTTTCCGAATGCATGGTAAGTAAGGCAATTTTGCACAAAGGCATTTCGTTCATTAATAACTTAGCAATATCTTCTCCTGTAGTAATACCCATCTCCGGATATTCCGGCATGCTTATATCAAGAAATGCAATGTCATATGGAATAGGCGGATTCATTACTGCCTCATAACCCGATTTACAATCTATAGCTTCATAGAAGGTAAAATTTATATTTTTATCTGGAAATAATCGAATAACATTTTTATATCCTTGAATAATAAAAGGATGATCGTCTACTATTAATACATTAATGTTTTGGGGTATCATTAAATTATATTTTTATTGATTTATAATCAAGAGGAACTGTAATTTTAATTCGAGTCCCTTTATTTTTTTCTGATTTAATTTCTATTGTTCCATCACTTTCATGAGCTCTAGCAACAATATTTTTCATTCCTATTCCACCACTTTTCTTATCGACTTCAAATCCTATTCCATCGTCTACAATATTAAGAAATAAATTTCCATTTTTATCTCTTTTAAAGTCAACTTTTATAGTTTTTGCTTCAGCATACTTATTAATATTCTGCAAGCACTCTTGAAGAACACGATACAAGTTTATTTTGGTTGTGTTTGAAATCAAATCCCAATCGATATCTGCTCCAATTGAAGATGTTAAAACAGCCGTATTAACTTTAGTTTGCTCTTCTAAAAGACCATTAACAATAGCCACAAAGTTATTAATTAAAACTATTTTCTCTCTACTTAATTCATGAGAAATTTCACGAAGGTCTTGCTCAATGATTTTTAATTCTTCCAAACACCTAATTCGCTCTTTAATCGCATCTTCATCCGTTCGCATATTCAATCCATCTAAATTAAGACGCAGTCCAAACAGTCTCCCCAAAACACCATCATGAAGTTCTTTAGCAATTCTATTCTTCTCCATGATTTTTCCTTCATTCAACTTTCCTTGTTGGGAGATAATTAATTTATAGATGTCTTCATTGGCTTGTTGTTGTGCAAGCTTTAAAACAGCCTCTCTTCTTCTGGCTCGTTGTGTCCTCATAAAAAATAGAAAACCAATCACAGCCAAAGTACCCACAAAATAATTAAGAATATCACGACTACTTTGTTCAATACTCTTTTTTTGTTTAATAATTTCCTCCGTATCTAGCTTTATACGATCAAAACGATATTTGGAGTTTCGTTCTGCAATTTGAAGACTATCGCTAATCCTTATATATTCTTCAGAATATTTTTTAGCATTTTGTCATCAACTATAGAAGCTTGTTTTAAAGCTAAAATTAAATTTACTGGATTTTTAGATTCTTTTGCAAGAAGTATTGCTTGGTTTGAGAAATTAATTGCCTGATTTAGGTTTCCGCTTTTTTTTGAATATTCTGAAAGATGGATGTAACTTCCAATAATCTCAGTATAACTTTTAAGCTTTTTCCTTATATCTAATGCTTCATAAAATAAATTAGGTAGACCTTTGTAATTATTAGTTTGTAATCTACAATAAGCTAAATTATCAATTAAATAAGCATAAGAAGTTGGGTCGTCATCTTTAACGGTATTATCCTTCAATGCAGTTTCAAAGTTGGGTATTGCTTTTAAGAACTTTTTCTGCTTAATATATAAATACCCCAAATTATTATAACAAACAGCTTCTTGATGTTCTTTATTCTGCAAATTATATTTTCTGACTACTTCAAGAGCTTCTTTATGATATTCAGCAGCTTTATCATATTCCTTTAGTTCGTTGCAAACAAGACCTAATTGATTTAAAGTCCCGTATAATTTGTCTTTCTCATTAGATTCTTTAAAAATATAATTTGCTTTAGACAATGAAAACTCAGCACCTAAATAATCACTAACATAAAACTGAACTATACCCTTATTCATTAAAATAGTTGCATAATTCAATTGATCATTAAATTTAAAGTATAATTTTTCTGCTTTTAGATAATAATAAAATGAACTGTCATAAACCGCAATCCTTTTAAAATAATTAGCTTTATATCTAAAGTTTTTAGCTAAATTTTTATTGTCATTACTTATTAATGAATTCTTTAATAATTTTTTCGAGGTAATATTAAATTTGTCCCATTCTTTTAAATCATAATAAGCATACATCAAACTAAATAATGTATCTCTATTTTTCTGTGTATTTTTAAGTTTATTTATAAATAAAATACTTTTATTAGTGTTTTTGGTTGTTCTTCTTCTTCTGTTTGTGTTTGTGTGTGGT